>NZ_JBTOQG010000005.1:0-184808 GCF_055283955.1 Pseudomonas sp. HP_12 | reverse complement strand
TCCGACGACGCTCCGTGGGCCCGCGCCGAACGGACATCCATGTCCTGACGGCGCTCTCGCGGCATCCATGCCGCTCGGCCCACTCCGCGTCGTCTGCGTTCGGCCTGCACCCAAGTCGCGTTCTGCGGTGTTTGAGCTTTTTGCGTACGAAGATCAAAAGCTTCCCGGCTGAAGCCGGTCCTACTAAACACCGCGTGCTTTTAGTGGGACCGGCTTCAGCCGGGAAGAGGCCGGCATGAGCGTCACAAGATGTCCGATCGTTCCCAGGCTCCGCGTGGGAATGCATCACGTGACGCTCCGCGTCACCCTGCGGCTGACATGACACCCCACCAATCGCGCTGCTACGCTCCCTGCCCTCTCTCCACTTCAGGCGCCAGCCATGCTCACCATCCGCCCCATGACCCCGGACGATTACGACGCCATCACTCAGCTGATGCGCGACACGCCGGGTATTTCCTTGCGTGACGCAGACTCCCGCGAGTCCACCGAGCGGTATCTGCTGCGCAACCCCGGACTGAGTTTTGTGGCGGAGGACGGTTCACTTATCTGCGGCTGTGTGATGTCGGGCCATGATGGCCGGCGCGGGTATCTGCAGCATTTGCTGGTGCTGCCTGAGTATCGGCGGCATGGAACCGGAAAGGCGTTGGTGGAGCGGTGTCTGGTCAGTCTGGAGGCGGAAGGCATTCACAAATGCCATATCGACGTGCTCAAGACCAACCCGGCCGCAGCGACCTATTGGGCGAACCAGGGCTGGCAGTTGCGGGTCGATATCAACCGTTTTTCCTTCACCCGTCCGGGCAATGAAAACGCCTGACACTCAGCTAGGCCCTGATCAGACCTGACTGACAGGCGCCACGGGTTGGCGTCTGGCATAAACCATCAGGCCGCTGAGGAGGATAAGTCCGATGCCAAACAGCGAGGCCGTGCCCGGGAAGTTGCCGAACAGCAGAACCCCGTAAGCCACCGCAAAGATGATTTGCAGGTAACCCAACGGTGCGAGCACAGACGACGAAGCGTAGCGATAAGACTTGGCCATCAAAAAGTGCGCGCACAGCCCCAGACCGCCCAGCACCAGCAGCAACCCCATCTGCAGCCAGTCAGGTTCGGCCCAGTAAAACGGCACGATGGCGCTGAGGATCAGGGTGCAGAACACGCCGACGTAAAAACTGCACACCGACGGGCTGTCGGTCTCCCCCGCCAGTTGCGTGAGCAGTTGATACAGCGCGAAGAACAGCGCGGTCGCGAGGGGAAACAGCATCCACAGCGAGAAGGCGTCGCTCGCCGGGTTGATGATCACCAGCACGCCGATGAAGCCCAGCACCACCGACAGCCACTGCCAGCGATCCGCCTTGATGCCGAAGATCAGCGGCGACAGGATCGTTACAAAAGCAGGGGCAAGGAAGACCAGCGCCGTGGATTCGGCGATGGGAACGTGGGTCAGGCCGAACAGGAAAGACAGGCTGTCGGCGAGCAGGACCACCGCGCGCAGCAGGTGCAGCCAGGGCCGGCGAGTGTGGAAGACGTTTGCGCCGCCGTTGCGCAGCAGCACGGTGGTCACCAGGGTCGAGTGAACCAGGTAGCGGGCCCAGGCGACGAAGATCACCGGCAGGGAATAGATCAGCGTCTTGGAAATCGCGTCATGACTGGCGAACGTCAGCGCCACGCCTGCCATCAACCACATGCCGATGACTTGCCGGTGCGCGCCGTGATGGGGGGTCATTGCAAAACCTGCCACAGAAAATGATGCGCAGGAGTTAACCACAGAACTCGGCCCAGGCGCCTTGCGCACTTTGTCCTAGAGTCCCGCGAACCATGCCCAAGCGCTCCGCGCACTTTATCGCGGGCAATAAAAAACCCGCCTGAGCGGGTTCTTTTCTATCAACACCATTCCAACATCCTGTCAGTAGCCGTCCCGGCAAATGGTGGATCATCCATGACCTGCGAAGCACATCCAGCGCCTCGGTTGATGGATCCAAGGTTGCGCTTGCGGCGCTTCGCTGTACAGGGCGACATTGCTCCAGAGCGTGTAAGCCTTTCGCTATACCGCATGTGCGGTGGCCCACTCACGCTCCCAATGAAGAGCACCTGCGCAAGCCTCGCGACAAAGGCATGGCGGAGGCATAATGTGCGCCACACGAATACGCCCGCCGAACTGAGCCGCGTTGCCCACCCACGCCTCAGTCGGTTTCAAACCAGCCCGGCCCTGCCGCGCAACGGGAAGCGATATGCCCATTCTTGTTCAGACATCCTGCCCTCTACTCCCCGGCTCACGGTCGTCGCAGTCATGATCGAAGTCACCGAAGTCTCCATCGCGCAGTTGCGCGCAGCCCTTGAAGCGGGCCAGACCACCGCCGTCGAACT
The DNA here is from genome assembly GCF_055283955.1 of Pseudomonas sp. HP_12. Taxonomy (NCBI): domain Bacteria; kingdom Pseudomonadati; phylum Pseudomonadota; class Gammaproteobacteria; order Pseudomonadales; family Pseudomonadaceae; genus Pseudomonas; species Pseudomonas sp. HP_12. Next base: position 182,447 of record NZ_JBTOQG010000005.1, on the reverse strand, counting down.
GGTCAAGGCGTACCTCGCCAGAATCGACGCCTATGACGGCACCGACACCGCCACCGCGCTCAACGCCGTGGTCGTGCGCAATCCCCAGGCCCTCGACGAAGCGCAAGCTTCCGACGACCGTCGCGCGCGGGGCGAAACCCTCGGCCCCCTCGACGGCATTCCCTACACCGCCAAAGACAGCTATCTGGTCAAAGGCCTCACGGCCGCATCGGGCAGCCCGGCGTTTGCCGAACTGGTCGCTCACCGTGATGCGTTCACCATCGAGCGGTTGCGTGGGGCCGGTGCGATCTGTCTGGGCAAGACCAACATGCCGCCGATGGCCAATGGCGGCATGCAGCGCGGCGTCTATGGCCGCGCTGAAAGCCCTTACAACGGCGATTTCCTGACGGCGCCGTTTGCGTCCGGGTCATCCAACGGCGCCGGCACTGCAACGGCCGCGAGTTTCGCCGCATTCGGGCTGGCCGAAGAAACCTGGTCGAGCGGCCGTGGCCCTGCGTCGAACAACGGCCTGTGCGCCTACACGCCGTCACGCGGGGTGATTTCGGTGCGCGGCAACTGGCCGCTGACGCCGACCATGGACGTGGTCGTGCCCTTCGCCCGAACCATGGCCGACCTGCTCGACGTGCTGGACGTGGTGGTCGCCGAAGACCCCGACACCCGCGGCGACCTGTGGCGCTTGCAGCCGTGGGTGCCGATTCCCTCGGTCGACTCGGTGCGCCCGGCGTCCTACGCCGACCTCGCCGCCAGCCCGCAGACTCTGGCCGGCAAACGCTTTGGCGTGCCGCGCATGTACATCAATGCCGACCCTGAAGCCGGTACCTGCGAAGCACCCGGCATTGGCGGCCCCACCGGCCAGCGCATCATCACCCGCGCCTCGGTGATCGACCTGTGGGAACAGGCGCGCCAAGCACTCGAAGCCCAGGGCGCCGAAGTCATCGAAGTGGATTTCCCGCTGGTCTCCAACTGCGAGGGCGATCGTCCCGGCGCGCCGACGGTGTACAACCGCGGCATCGTTTCCAAAGAGTTCCTGCACCACGAACTGTGGGACCTCACCGCCTGGGCGTTCGACGATTTTCTGCAGGCCAACGGCGACCCGAAACTGAACCGCCTGGCCGACGTCAACGGCCCGCTGATTTTCCCCCACGACCCCGGCACCCTGCCCAACCGCGAGGGCGATCTCGCCGCCGGCATGGACGAGTACGTGAAGATGGCCCAACGCGGCATCACGCCGTGGGACCAGATCGACACCTTGCCGGACGGCCTACGCGGGCTGGAACATACCCGCCGCATTGACCTCGAAGACTGGATGCAGCGGCTCGGGCTGGATGCGGTGCTGTTCCCGACCGTGGCCGACGTGGCCCCGGCGGATGCTGACGTCAACCCGGCCTCGGCGGACATCGCCTGGAGCAATGGGGTCTGGGTCGCCAACGGCAACCTCGCGATCCGCCACCTCGGCGTGCCCACCGTCACGGTGCCGATGGGCGTGATGGCCGACATTGGCATGCCCGTGGGCCTGACCTTCGCCGGCCGGGCTTACGACGATTCCGCCCTGCTGCGCTTCGCTTCGGCGTTTGAATCCATCGGCAGCAAGCGCCAGATTCCGCCGCGCACGCCGCCGTTGTCTTCTGCTCGATAAACAGTGTTAAAGGGTCGGGGCCAGCGCGCCTCGATCCTTCCCGCTAAAACTGACCCTCAGGAGAAGTGTTCAATGAGCAAGGCACCTTACGTCCCGCCTACCGTGTGGAAACACGAAGCGCCCTCCGGCGGCCAGTTCGCCAGCATCAACCGCCCGACCGCCGGGCCGACCCACGAGAAAGTCCTGCCGGTGGGCAAGCACCCTTTGCAGCTGTATTCGCTGGCCACGCCCAACGGCGTCAAAGTGACGATTCTGCTTGAGGAGCTGCTTGCCCTCGGCCACAGCGGCGCCGAGTACGACGCCTGGCTGATCCGTATCAATGAGGGGGATCAGTTCGGCAGCGGCTTCGTCGACATCAACCCCAATTCGAAAATCCCCGCACTGCTGGATCGCAGCGTCGAACCCAACCTTCGCGTGTTCGAGTCCGGTTCGATCCTGCTGTATCTGGCGGAGAAGTTTGGCGAGTTGCTGCCCAAGGATCTGGCCGGCCGCACCGAAACCCTCAACTGGCTGTTCTGGCAGATGGGCGCTGCGCCGTATCTGGGTGGGGGCTTCGGGCACTTTTATGTGTACGCGCCGGAGAAGTTCGAATACGCGATCGACCGCTTCACCATGGAAGCCAAGCGTCAGCTGGACGTGCTGAATCGGCGCCTCAGCGAAAGCGCTTATCTGGCCGGCGACAGCTACACCATCGCCGACATCGCCGTGTGGTCGTGGTACGGGCAAGTGGTGCGCAACACCGTGTACGGCGCCGCCGAATTCCTCGCCGCCCACGAATACACCCACGTGCAGCGCTGGGCCGAAACCATTGCGCAACGGCCGGCAGTGATCCGCGGCATGCGCGTCAACCGGACCTGGGGCGACGAAGCCACCCAAGTGCCGGAACGGCATGATGCGTCGGATCTGGATTGAGGCAATTCCCGGCGGTCAGTGAGGATTTCTCCACTCTCACTGACACACCACGGATCCCTGTAGGACCGGCTTCAGCCGGGAAGGCGTCGGTCGTCATACCGCAAATTAATGGTGTTCACACCGGCCTCTTCCCGGCTAAAGCCGGTCCTACGATGACACCGCATTAATCCAGCTGCACCGCGTGTTCTAAATGTAGGACCGGCTTCAGCCAGGAAGGCGTCGGTCGTCACACCGCAAAATTGTTGGTGCTCACACCGGCCTCTTCCCGGCTAAAGCCGGTCCTACGATGACACCGCATTCATCCAGCTGCACCGCGTGTTCTAAATGTAGGACCGGCTTCAGCCGGGAAGGCGTCGGTCGTCACGCCGCAAAATTGTTGGTGCTCACACCGGCCTCTTCCCGGCTAAAGCCAGTCCTACGAGAACACCGCATTCATCCAGCTGCACCGCGTGTTCTAAATGTGGGACCGGCTTCAGCCGGGAAAGCGTCGGTCGTCATACCGCAAAATTGTTGGTGCTCACACCGGCCTCTTCCCGGCTAAAGCCGGTCCCACTGAAAGCATGCATTCCTCCAGTGGGACCCCATGCGCCAGTCGTAGGGCCGGCGCAAGCCGGGACAGCTTCAGGCGCCCTGCCCTTCGAGTTCAGCGAGCATGTCCTGGGGGATCACCAGCTCGGCGGCCGTCAGGTTTTCGTGCAGATGCGCCATCGAGGAGGTGCCCGGAATCAGCAGCAGGTTGGGCGCACGCTGCAGCAGCCATGCCAGTGCCACGCACATTGGCGAGGTGTCGAGGCGCTTGGCGACGTCCGACAGGGTCTGGGATTGCAACGGCGTGAAACCGCCCAGCGGGAAGAACGGCACGTAGGCGATGCCCTGCTTGCCGAGTTCTGCGATCAGCTGCTCGTCATCTCGGTGGGCCAGGTTGTAATGGTTCTGCACGCAAACCACCTGGGCAATGCCCTGCGCCTCGGCAACCTGTTTCGCACTGACGTTGCTCAGGCCCAGATGCTGAATCAGCCCCTGACGCTGCAATTCAGCCAGCGCACTGAACTGCTCGGCTATCGACGCTTCATCCGGCGAATGCCCGGTGCCCCACGCCCTGAAGTTCACCACGTGCAGCGCTTCCAGGCCGAGATTGCGCAGGTTGTCGTGCACCGCGCTCACCAGTTCCGCCGGGCTGTTGGCGGGATTCCATGAAGCGTCGGTGCCTCGGGATGCGCCAACCTTGGTGACGATCAGCAGCTCGTCGGCATAAGGATGCAGGGCCTCGCGGATCAGGCGGTTGGTGACATGGGGACCATAGAAGTCGGCCGTATCAATGTGGTTGACCCCAGCGGCCACGGCTTCACGCAGAACGGCGATGGCAGCCGCGTGATCTTTCGGCGGTCCGTAAACGCCGGGCCCTGCCAGCTGCATGGCGCCGTAACCCATGCGGTTGACGGTGCGACCGCCGAATGAAAAGTGTCCTGCCTTGCTGGCCTGGCTCATGGGTGACGCCTCGTGGTCAAGAATGTGGGATGGCTCAAGTGGTGGGCTGACTATAGGCGTTGACCGCTGCGCTGATAATCAGGTGCAATCGGCACGGGTTGTACGAGTGAGCGGACAATGGCGACAGACATTCAGGATTTGCTGGCCTTCGTGGCCGTGGTCAACGCAGGCGGTTTTCGTGAAGGCGCACGGCTGAGTGGCAAGTCGGCGTCCAGCCTCAGCGATGCCGTTCGACGCATGGAGTCGCGCCTGGGCGTGCGCCTGCTCAACCGCACCACCCGCAGCGTCGTGCCGACCGAAGCCGGCGCGCGGCTGATGGAACGGATTGTCCCGGCCCTCGGCGAAGTCGAATCCGCGCTGGACGTGGTCAATGATTTCCGCGACCGCCCTTCCGGCACGCTCAGGCTCAACGTGCCCGTTAGCGCCGCCCGCCTGATATTGCCGCAGATCATCACCCCGTTTCTGCAGGCGCACCCGGACATCCGAATGGAAGTGGTCACGGAGGAAAGCTTCGTCGACATGATTGCCGCCGGCTGTGACGCGGGCATTCGCTACGACGACCGCCTGGAACAGGACATGATCGCCGTGCCCATCGGCCCGCGTGCTCAGCGTTTCGCGACCGCCGCATCGCCGGCTTATCTCGACGCCCGGGGCCGCCCTGAACATCCACGGGACCTGCTCAACCACAGCTGCCTGCGCGGCAAATTCCCCAGCGGCTCCGTACCGCTCTGGGAATACGAGCGGGACGGAGAAGAGGTTCGCGTCGAGCCGACCGGCCCGTTGACCGTGCGGATCGGCGGCGCCGTCGACCTTGCCGTGCAAACCGCCATTGACGGCCTGGGCATCGTCTCGTTGTTCGAAGACTGGTTGCGCCCCCATCTGGACAGCGGCGCGCTGGAACCGGTGCTCGAACCCTGGTGGCCAAGCTTCAGCGGGCCGTTTCTGTATTACCCGGGGCGGCGCTATGTGCCATCACCGCTGAGAGCCTTCCTGGACTTCATCCAGCGGCGGGCATGATGCTTGTCCGTGCGCAGAACTAATCAGGTCTTTTAAATAAATAACTGCAAGTTCATGGTCGAACTAGCCCGCAGGATGTTGCAGCTAGATAATCAGGCAAAAAAAAACGCTGCATTCAATGCAGCGTTTCTTTTATAGCGTTTGTAGTTGAAGCCGCCAGGGCACTGGCGATCAACCATTTTGACGACCGTAACCCATGATGGTGTAGTCAAGGCTGTGGGTCACGCCGGCGTGGTCAACATAAACCATGGTGGATTGCACCGGACCATCAACTTTCTGTGGGTCCTGGGCGTTTTTGATGCTGATCACTTTGGCGACGTCGATGCCTTTGTGGCGGTTGTATTGTTCGACCTGGGTCGAAGGCTGTTGGCTGGTGGCCGGGAGTTCGCCGGCAGCGGCAAATACACTGACGAGGGACAGAGCAGCGAAGGCTAATACTTTCATGGTCGTTCTCCAGAAGTTCATTAAGTAGTAAGGGAGCAAAGCGCTTGTCGTTTGCTTCTGGGGCCATTCTGTTCGCGATCGGCGCAGATGATAAATACTTAAAATCGATAAGGCGCATCACCGTCATCGATGCTTGAGTTGATTAGATCAATTTCCGTAATAGACCCTTGCGTATTCTGTTAACTCACAACTTTCAACACATCGAGTGAGACTGGCGCAGCCCCCCTGTTAAGTGCGACAGATGCAGGGACTGCACTACGGCGGAGCGCGTCATGTTGTCGCGGGTGATTGAAGTGCCTGTCGGGAAATATTTTCAGCGCAATCAAACATTTCCAATGATGAACGTACTACCATTCATCCCGCTGACTCGTCCCGAACCAAAATGTCCGAGCAGACCTATATAAAGCGCTGGCCACTGGCACGACGCTATTTTTTTAAAACAAACCGAAGCCTTGATGCCGCCTCACGAGCCTGCTCGTGGCGCAGTGCGTCAACCGTGATGACCGTCTGAGGTTGTGATGCAGAAATTGATAATCAACGGCCAGGAGCACGACCTGGATGTCGCCGACGACATGCCATTGTTGTGGGTCCTGCGCGACGTGATGGGCCTGACCGGCACCAAGTACGGCTGCGGCATTGCCCAGTGCGGCGTGTGCACCGTGCACCTGGACGGCCAGGCCGTGCGCTCATGCGTACTGCCGGTGAGCGCCGTCGCCGGCCGCAAGGTCACCACCATCGAAGCGGTGGGCGAGCAGGCCGTAGGTCAGGCGGTACAGAAAGCCTGGCTGGACCATGAAGTCGTGCAATGCGGCTACTGCCAGTCGGGGCAGATCATGTCCGCCGTCGCGCTGTTGCAGGAACACCCCAAAGCCAACGACGAGCAGATCGTCAACGCCATGTCGGGCAACCTCTGCCGCTGCGCCACCTACACCCGCATTCGCGCCGCCATCAAAAGCGTCAGCCAGGCCTGAAGGAAGTCATCATGTCCGAATCACAATCATCTGCCGCGATGCTCTCGCGTCGCGGGCTGCTCAAAGGCAGTGCGCTGCTGGGCGGGCTGGTCATCGGCACCTACCTGCCGGCGTCAGTCACCCGCAGCTTCGCCGCTGATCTGGTCAAGGGCGCCAGCCTGGGCGACAACGCCGAGCAAGGCTATGGCGCCTTCGTGCGCATTGACCACAGCGGCGCCGTCACGCTGATTTCGCCGAAGATCGAAATGGGCCAGGGCGTGCAGACCGGCATCGCCATGATGGTCGCCGAAGAGCTCGAAGTGCCGCTGAGCCAGATCACCATCACCGAGGCCCCGCCCAATGCAGCGCTGTACACCGACGCGCTGCTGAGTTTCCAGGCCACCGGCGGTTCGACCTCCACCCGATACAGCTGGGAGCCTTTGCGCAAGGCCGGCGCCGGTGCGCGCATTGTGCTGATCCAGGCCGCGGCCATGCGCTGGAAAGTCGCGCCTAGCCAGTGCCATGCCGAGAACGGCCGGGTCATCGGCCCGAACGGCCAAAGTGCCGGTTACGGTGAGCTGGTCGACGCTGCGGCGAAGCTGCCGCTGCCGACCGAGATCCCCCTCAAAGCCGTCAGCGAATTCAAGCTGCTGGGCAAGCCGGTCCAGCGTTTGGACACCCCGAACAAGGTCAACGGCACGGCGAAATTCACCATCGACCTGCAAGTGCCGGGGATGCTGATTGCGTCCACCCTCACCTGCCCGGTTCATGGCGGCACGCTGCGCGGCGTGAAGAATGAAGACGCTGCGCGCAAAGTCCCCGGCGTGCGCGATATCGTCCGCCTGGACAACGCGGTGGCGGTGACGGCGAGCAACTTCTGGTCCTGCCAGCAAGCGCTCAAGGCGCTGGACATCGACTGGGACCTCGGCCCCCATGCCGGTCTTGATTCGGCGCAGCTGGACAAATCGCTTTTCGAGGCGAGCGCTGGCGACGGTGTGTTCGCGCACCAGTCCGGTGACATCGCCGGGGCGTTGAAAAATGCCTCGAGCCGCTTCGAAGCGATCTACGAACAACCCTTCCTGTCTCACTCCCCTCTGGAGCCGATGACCTGCGTCGCCCATGTGCGCGCCGACGCGTGCGAGTTGTGGGTCGGCTGTCAGGCGCCGGGGATGGCCCAGGCGGGCGCCGCCAAAGTCTGCGGCATGCCGGTGGAAAAGGTGGTGATCCATAACCAGTTGATCGGCGGTGGTTTCGGCCGCCGCCTGGAGTCTGACTTCATCTTCCAGGCCGTGGACATCGCGCGCCAGTTGAGCTACCCGATCAAGCTGATCTGGAGCCGAGAAGAGGACATGACCCACGACCGCTATCGTCCGCACTACGTCGACCGCCTCAATGCAGCGCTGGACAAGGACCTGCGTCCGGTGGGCTGGGAGCATCGCATCGCCGGTGCCTCGGTGGTCGCGGCCTATATCGGCGCATTGCCGGCTGACGGCGTCGATGGCGATGCCGTCGAAGTGGCAAAGGACCCGATCTACACCCTGCCCAACCTGCAGGTGCGCTACATCCGTCACGACCCGGAAGTGATTCCGGTCTCGTGGTGGCGTGGCGTCGGACCGCTGCGCAGCACCTACGCCATCGAGTGCTTCATCGACGAGTTGGCCCACAACGCCAAGGTCGATCCGGTGAAATACCGCCTGGCGCTGATGCAGTCGCAACCCCGCGCCCAGGCAGTGCTGACCAAAGCGGCGCAGCTGGTGGAGTGGGACAAACCGCTGCCTGCCGGTTCCGGCCGTGGCGTGGCGGTGACGGCGGTGTTCGGCAGCTTCGTTGCGACCATCGTCGAGCTGGAGAAGCAAGGCGACAAAGGCCTGCGCATCAAGCGGCTGGTGACGGTCATCGACTGCGGCTTCGCGACCAACCCGACCTCTGTAGCGTCGCAAATGGAAGGCGGCACGCTGTTCGGTCTGTCGGCCGCGCTGTTCAACGAAATCCTTGTCGAGAAAGGCCAAGTGCAGCAGACCAACTTCCACGAGTACCGGCAGATCCGCATGAGCGACGCGCCACCGGTGGAGGTGCACATCGTCGACAGCGTCGAGACCCCTGGCGGTGTTGGTGAAACCGGTGCCGTGCCGGCCGCAGCCGCGCTGGTCAATGCGGTGTACGCCGCGACCGGTGTGCGTGAGCGTCGTTTGCCGTTGAGCCGCTTTGGCTATTTCACTGTTTGAGGAGCGCGTCATGAACGTTTTCAACACTGCGCTCGGACTTGTGGCCGGTTTGCTGGCCAGCACCGTTTACGCGAGCGACACCCCAGCGATGAGCAAGGGCGAATACCTGACCCGCGCCGCTGATTGCGTGGCCTGCCACGTCGTGCCGGGCGGCAAGCCGTACGCCGGCGGGCTGGAATTCAAATTGCCGTTCGGCAGCCTGTATTCCCCCAACATCACCCCGGACAAAGAAACCGGGATCGGCAACTGGACCGACGACGAATTCGTCGACGCCCTGCAAAAAGGCGTGGGCAAGGACGGCAAGCATTACTACCCGGCCTTCCCTTACACCTCCTACACGCTGATGTCCCGGGAAGACATCCTGGCGATCAAGGGCTACCTGTTCAGCCTCGAACCGGTGAAGCAAATGCCGCCTGAGAACAAGATTTCGTTCCCGTTCAATCAGCGCTGGGGAATGATGTTCTGGAACGCGATTTTCGCCGGCAACGAACGCTTCGTCCCGGACAGCAAGCAATCGGCTGAATGGAACCGCGGCGCGTATCTGGTGCAGGGCCCGGGCCACTGCGGCGAATGCCACACCCCACGCAACATCTTCCAGGCGATGAGCACCGGCAACTCTCTGGCGGGTGCGGAACTGGGCAACTGGATGGCCTACAACATCAGTTCCGACGCCAAATACGGCATCGGCGCCTGGCCGGAAGACGCCATCGTCAGCTACCTGTCGAAGGGCTACGCGGCCGGTTTCGGCGGCGCGGGCGGGCCAATGGGTGATGCCGTCGAGCACAGCCTGCGCTATCTCGATCCGGCGGACCTGAAAGCCATCGCGGTGTACCTCAAGAGCACGCCGGCCAGAAGCGAAGGCATCCCCCGTCCAACCATGGCAGTGAACGATGCCGCGCTGCAAAAGGGGCTCGGCCAGAAGCTGTTCAACGACACCTGCGTGGCCTGTCACCAGATCGACGGCAGCGGGCGGCAATCACCGGCGGGTGGGTTGGCCGGTTTGAAAACCGTCAACGACCCCAAAGGTCGCAACCTGATGGCGACGCTGCTGGAAGGTCACACGCCAACCGCTGCTCGGGTCGACCAGCGCATGCCTGACTTCGCCCGCAGTTACAGCGACGCTGAACTGGCGGCCGTCAGCACCTTCGTGCTGCGTCGGTTCGGTCAGAGCGACGGCGAGGTCAAAGCCGAAGACGTCGCGAAGAACCGCGCCAGCGCGTTGCATTGATGGAGGGGTGGCGCCGCTGATTCTCCTCTGAGTCAGCCGCGCTGCCAGGCTATTCGGCGGTTCAGGGCTTCGGCACCTGCGCCGCCACCGCTGCCTTGTCGATCACCGACGCGACGTTGACGATACGCCCCGCCTCAAACGTGTAGAACACGTTCTCCGTAAACTGCACCCTCCTCCCGTTCACCGCCACCTCGAACAGCTCGCCCACCGGCGTGCAATCGAACGTCAGCCGCGCGGCAATGTGCGGTGGCTCGGCGATCAACAGATCGATGACGAAACGCAGGTCAGGGATGGCGCGGAAATCCTGCTCCAGCATCTGCCGGTAGCCGGCCAGACCGACGCGCTCGCCGTTGTAATGCACCTCCTCGCCGACGAAGTCTCCCAAGGCAGCCCAGTCCTGACGATTGAGGCAGGCGATGTAGCCGGTGTAGGCGTCTTTGAGTGTCTGGTGGTCCATGGTGTCTCCCGGGGTGGGTAGGGCAAATGAATGTTAGTCCCACTGCAAACAGGCGATCCTTTTGTGGGACTGGCTTTAGCCGGGAAGAGGCCTGCGTAAACACCATTAAATTTGCAGTGTGACGACTGACGCCTTCCCGGCTAAAGCCGGTCCCACTGAATGACTGCGGTATGTCAGTTGCATCGGGACACCATCCGTGACGCTGAATAAACGCAACGCTTTTAGTGGGACCGGCTTTAGCCGGGAAGAGGCCAGTGTAAACACCATTAAATTTGCAGTGTGACGACTGACGCCTTCCCGGCTGAAGCCGGTCCTACTAAATGACTGCGGTATGTCAGTTTCATAGGGACCACACCGATTCCGCTGGATGCATGCATGTTTTCGTAGGACTGGCTTTAGCCGGGAAAAGGCCATCGTAAACACCATCAATTCTGCAGTGTGACGACTGACGCCTTCCCGGCTGAAGCCGGTCCCACTAAATGATTGCGCTGTGTCAGTTGCATCGGGACACCATCCGTGACGCTGAATGCACGCGATGCTTTTAGTAGGACTGGCTTTAGCCGGGAAGAGGCCAGCGTGAACACCATCAATTCTGCAGTGTGACGACTGACGCCTTCCCGGCTGAAGCGGTCCTACTGAATGATTGCGGTGTGGCAGCGCTATTGGCTGCGAGACGATGCCTCAGCCAGGAAGTGCTAGGTTATCCGTACTGACTCCATGAAGGCGCAATCATGTCCTCTCACCCTCCCTTCTCCGGTGCGAAAGTCGCGATTCTGTGCAACGGTTCGCTGCTGACGTACCAACGCGATGACAAGCCGGAGATCCCGTGGCCGAATCTGTGGGACCTGCCCGGCGGCGGCCGCGAAGGCGACGAGACCCCGGAAGAGTGCGCCGTGCGGGAAACGCTGGAAGAATTCGGCATCGTCCTCGACCCCGCTTCCTTCATCCACAAACGGGTCTACCCGGGTCAGGGCGTCAACGGGCTCGACACCTGGTTTTTCGTCGCTGAAGTGGCTGAGGGCCTGTTCGATCAGGTGGTGTTCGGCGACGAAGGCCAGCGATGGCAGGTGATGACGGTCGAGGCGTTTCTTGCGATGGACAACGCGGTTGACCGCCTGCAACACCGCTTACGCGCGTTCATGGATCAGTAGCGTTAATACGTCCAGCCCCGAAGGACGCCCGCCCCGACTCACCCAAACAGAGACAAATTGACGCAGGCATGGCGTTTTTTTGCTATCGTCGCCGGAATTAACTAACCGGTTAATTACGCGACGGATAATGCCGGAAGAACCCCATCTGGCAGCCATCACGCTCTGAACCCTTGTCCTCACCTCACTTGATCGGTCATCCACGACCCTTCTTCGCGTCAGCAGGAAAGCCTCATGAATCACTCACAACCTTCTGCAGCCGTCAGCCGCTGGCCCATCCGGGTCGTCGCGCTGGGCGTGCTGGTTTTCGGATTACTTTTTGCAGCGGGCGGCGGCTATCTCGTCACGCTAGGCGGCAGCGCGTATTTCCTGTTGGCCGGTCTGGGCCTGATTATCTCGGCCGTCCTGCTGTTCCGGCGTCGCCTGTCAGGCGCCTGGCTGTTTGCAGCGGTGATGCTGCTGACGCTGATCTGGGCGCTGGTGGACGCCGGGCTGGTGTTCTGGCCGCTGGTTTCCCGGCTGTTTGCGCTGGGCGTCCTGAGCCTGCTGGTCGCACTGATCTACCCTTCCCTGCGCAGGGCCAATGGCCTCGCGGCCGGTCGCGGCGGTTACCTCGTTGGCGGTGTGCTGGCGGTGGCGATGGTCGCCGGGTTCTGGTGGATGTTTCAGCCCCATGCCTCGGTGTCGCCCACGGGCGATGGCCCGGCGCTGACCAAAGTCGATCCGGCCCACGCGCAGAAAGACTGGGCCCATTACGGCAACGATGAAGGCGGCAGCCGCTTCGCCGCGCTGGACCAGATCAACCGCGACAACGTCAGCAAGCTGGTGCCGGCCTGGACCTACCACACCGGCGACGTCGCCATCAGCGACGGCAATGGCGCCGAAGACCAGATGACCCCGCTGCAGGTCGGCGACAAGGTGTTCATCTGCACGCCCCACAACAACGTCATCGCGCTGGACGCCGACACCGGCAAGCAATTGTGGAAAAACGAAATCAACGCCAAGTCCGCCGTGTGGCAACGCTGCCGCGGGCTGGCCTATTTCGATGCCAGCGCCGCCGTCGCGCCACCCACCGATGGCAGCACCCCCGCCGCGCCGGTCGCAGTGCCCGCCGGCGCCAACTGCCAGCGTCGTTTGCTGACCAACACCATCGACGCGCGCCTGATTGCCGTGGACGCCGACACCGGCGAGTTCTGCCAGGGCTTCGGCAACAACGGCCAGGTCGACCTCAAGGCCGGTCTGGGCAACGTGCCCGATTCCTACTATCAACTGTCATCCGCGCCGCTGATGGCCGGGACCACCGTGGTCGTCGGCGGACGCGTGGCCGACAACGTTCAGGCCGACATGCCAGGCGGCGTGATCCGTGGCTTTGACGTGGTCACCGGGCAGATGCGCTGGGCGTTCGATCCGGGCAATCCCGAAGACAAGCAGGCCCCTGCCGCCGACAAAACCTATGTGCGCAGCACGCCGAACAGTTGGGCACCGATGTCCTACGACCCGGCCATGAACACGCTGTTCCTGCCGATGGGCAGTTCGTCCACCGATATCTATGGTGTGAAACGCACGGAGCTCGACCACACCTACGGCGCCTCGGTGCTGGCATTGAACGCCACCACCGGCGTGCAGAAGTGGGTGTATCAGACGGTCCACAACGACCTCTGGGATTTCGACCTGCCGATGCAGCCGAGCCTGATCGACTTCGCCAAGCCTGACGGCAGCAAGGTGCCGGCGCTGGTCATCGGCACCAAGGCCGGGCAGATTTTCGTCCTCGATCGTCACACGGGCCAGCCGCTGACCGAGGTCAAGGAAGTCCCGGTCAAGGCGTCGAACATCCCCAACGAACCGTACTCGCCGACCCAGCCAAAATCCGTCGGTATGCCGCAGATCGGCGCGCAGACACTGACCGAGTCGGACATGTGGGGCGCCACGCCGTTCGACCAGTTGCTGTGCCGGATTTCGTTCAAGAAGATGCGCTACGAGGGCCTGTTCACGGCGCCGGGCACCGACATTTCCCTAAGCTTTCCGGGCTCTCTGGGCGGGATGAACTGGGGCAGCCTGTCGACCGACCCGATGCATGGCTTCATCTTCGTCAATGACATGCGCCTGGGCCTGTGGATTCAGATGGTGCCGCAACTGAAGGACGCCATTGCGGCGTCCGGCGGTGAAGCGCTGAACACCGGCATGGGCGCCGTGCCGCTGAAAGGCACCCCTTACGCCGTAAACAAAAACCGCTTCCTGTCCGTGGCCGGCATTCCGTGCCAGGCGCCGCCGTTCGGCACGCTGACCGCCATCGACATGAAGACCCAAAAAATTGCCTGGCAAGTGCCGGTGGGCACCGTTCAGGACACCGGCCCGATGGGCATCAAAATGCACCTGCCGCTGCCGATCGGCATGCCGACGCTGGGGGGCACGCTGTCGACTCAGGGCGGACTGGTGTTCATCGCCGGCACCCAGGATTACTACCTGCGCGCGTTCAACACCGCCAACGGCGAAGAAGCCTGGAAAGCCCGCTTGCCCGTTGGCAGTCAGGGCGGCCCGATGACGTATGTGTCACCGAAGACCGGCAAGCAGTACATCGTCATCACCGCAGGCGGCGCCCGTCAGTCGGCGGATCGCGGTGATTACGTGATTGCCTACGCGTTGCCTGACAGCAAATAACTGCTCCCACAAAAAAACCGCTGACGCCTTGATGAGGGGCGCAGCGGTTTTTTGTTGTATCAGGGGAAAGGCTCAGGCGGGATTCACCTCGGGAACTGCGTTCACCTAGTGGGACCGGCTTCAGCCGGGAAGGCGTCGGGCGTCACGCTGCAAAATCGAGGGCGATTACACCGGCCTCTTCCCGGCTAAAGCCGGTCCCACTATCGAACCGCGTTCGCCTTGTAGGCAGCGATCAATTACTCGCCACTTCCGCCGAATTACCGGTGGTCACCAGCGCCTTGAGCGAAGCATCGAACTGCTTCAGGGCGTTGATCTGCAGGTCGCGCTGCTGGTTGATCTGCGCGGCGATCTCCGGAGCGGCCTTGTCGTGGACCCACACCGAGGTCAGCTCTTTGGCGCCGAGGCCTTCAGCCTTGCCGATGTATTGCAGGTTCGAGTCGTAGAACTTCGCAATAAAGCGCGCTTCCACCTGAGAATTCCGCTGGGACACCAGGCGGCTATAGGTGTCGAGCATGACTACCACGTCCGGCCGCGCCTGCATCAGCGCGTCGAGATTGTCATACACGGTCACCGATGCGAACTGTTTCTCCAAAGAACCTTTCAGCCAGTCCATCGCCAGTTTCGGATCGGAGCTGCTCACGAACGCCTCACGAATACGCGAATCCAGCCCGCCGTTCTTGACGCCTTTCAACGCCACGGCGTGATAACGCTCAAGGTATTCGAGGGTGCTGACGGTGTTTTCGCTGTAGAGCACACCAACGCTTTGAGAAGACTGCAACGCCACACGGCTTTCAACCACCGGCAGCAAATGGCACGCCTCGGCGTCTGCCGCCGAAACAGTGACCGCCGCTGCAGCAGAACCCGTAGCGACGAAACCGCTGGACAGCACGGCGACGAGGGTCAGCAGGGTTGAAATTTTCATCGCGTGGCGTCCTTCTCAAGCAAGTTCGGTATGGGGCCATCCTCCTCTCTTCCGAGAAAAAGAGAACTCGCCTACCGTGATGGTCACTATCGATTTCAGGAATGGTAGGCGGAGTGAGAAACACCTTTACCGATGCTTCAACAAAGCCTGAGCGTCCCATAGAGGCGCCGCCCTATAGAAAATACGACGCCAGGTCGTGGGTGACGTTCAACCTTATTTGCTCCCCTTGGGCGAAAGGTAGCAAGCTGCCCTCGAACGAAAAATGCCGGTGATCATCACCGGCATTTTTCATTTCATCGCTGCGCCATCACTTGGCCTGACTGACGCGCCAGACCTTGTTGCCCACATCGTCTGCGACCAGCAACGCGCCCTGTTTGTCGAGGATCACGCCGACCGGACGGCCCTGCGCGTCGCCGTCGGCGTTGAGGAAGCCGGTCAGGACGTCCACCGGCAGGCCGGTTGGGCGGCCATCCTTGAAGCCGACGAAGACGACTTTGTAGCCCGCCTGGGGATTGCGGTTCCACGAGCCGTGCTCGCCGACGAACACGCCGTCGGCAAATTTGGCCGGCATGCCGCGCGGGTCGGACCAGGTCAGGCCCAGCGGCGCGACGTGGGTGCCGAGGGCGTAATCCGGGGCGATGGCCTTGGCGACCATGTCCGGGCGCGGCGGCTGCAAGCGGCTGTCGACGTGTTGGCCGTAGTAGCTCCAGGGCCAGCCGTAGAACGCGCCGTCCTTGACCGAGGTGAGGTAATCCGGCACCAGGTCGCTGCCAATTTCGTCACGCTCGTTGACCACCGTCCACAGCTCGTTGCTGCCCGGCTTCCAGGCCAGCCCGTTGGGGTTGCGCAGGCCGCTGGCGAACAGGCGTTTTTGCCCGGTCTTGACGTCGACTTCCCAGACCGCCGCGCGGCCTTCTTCGGCCTCCAGACCGTTCTCGCCCACGTTGCTGTTCGAGCCCACGGTGACGTACAGCTTGGTGCCTTCGCGGTTGGCGATGATGTTCTTGGTCCAGTGGTGATTGATGCCCGCCGGCAGGTCGGTGACTTTCACCGGCTTGGCGGTGCTTTCGGTCTGGCCGTCGTTGTACGGGATTTTGACCACGGCGTCGGCATTGGCGATGAACAGCTCGTTGCCCACCAGCACCATGCCGAACGGCGAGGTCAGGCCGCTGATGAACACCTTCTTCATTTCCGCGCGGCCATCGCCGTCGGCATCACGCAGGATGCTGATGCGGTTGGCGCTCTCGGCTTCGGCGCCGACCCGGCTCATGACGATCCCGGTGGCGGTGCGCTTGATCCAGGCCATCACGCCCGGCCCGCCGTCCGTCGCACCTTCAGGCTTGGGCGGCTTGTTGCTTTCGGCCACCAGGATGTCGCCGTTGGGCAGGCTGTACAGCCAGCGCGGGTGATCGAGGTTCTCTGCCAGCGCGCCGACCTTGAAGCCCTCGGCGGCCTTGGGCGTGTCGGTGCCCTTCCAACCGACGGCCTTGGACATCTTGACCGTCGGAATCAGCGTGCTGTTCGGCTCGGGCAGTTGCGGCTGCGCGCCTACACCCGCCTGGAACGGCAGCTTGGCGGTCTCGCCGCAGGCACTGAGCATCGCAGCAGTGGTCATCAGCAGTGCAAATCGGTGCATCGCAATCATCGTTCAACCTCGCGGCGGCCATCCATGGGCCCATTGTTTTGAGAATTAGAAGCTGGGAGAAGCAAACGCTTCAAGAGACATAAGGCTGACAAGTATCGCCACGTCGACCGACAGCAAACAGCTCATGGGACGCAAATGACATTTGCCCTTGGGGCATCAATAAAACGACCACTGCGCGAGGCTCAGGGTTCAATAATCTGCGCCGACACGTCGCGTAAGGGGGCCGAGGGGTTAGCCATATCGGCCGATTTTAGCTACGCTGCCCTCCCACCACCCCAGAGCCAGATCCGATGACCCGCCCAGAGTTTGCTTTGGATGTTGAGGCGATCAGTGCGATCCCTGCCGTGCCCGTCATTCTGAGCATGGTCAAGCACATCACCGGCATGCGCTTCGCGGCGATCGCCAGGGTCACGCAAAGCCACTGGGTGGCCTGCGCCGTCGATGACTCGATCAATTTCGGCCTCAAGCCGGGCGGCGAACTGGTGCTGGAATCGACCATCTGCCACGAGATCAGGCAGCATCAGCAACCTGTAGTGTTCGGCCACGCCAGCGCCGATCCGCAGTACGCCACCCACCACACGCCCCTCACCTACGGCCTGGAAAGCTACATCTCGATCCCCATCATCCTGGCCGACGGCCGTTTCTTCGGCACGCTGTGCGCGATCGATTCAGTGCCGGCCAACCTGGGCGATCCTGCCATCGTCAAGACGCTGACCCTGTTCGCGCAATTGATCGCCATGAGCCTGGACACCCAGGGCCACCTGGAGAGCGCCCGGGCCGAGCTGACCGACGCCCACGAGCACGGCCGGCTGCGCGAGCAATTCATGGCGGTGCTGGGCCACGACCTGCGTACGCCGTTGAGTGCGATCCGCATGAGCGCCGACCTGTTGGCGACCAAAACCGAAGACAAGCGCTCGCTGGGGCTGGTGGCCGCCATACGGCAGAGTTCGATCCGCATGGGCGTGTTGATCGAGAACGTGCTGGATTTCGCCCGGGGCCGAATGGGCGGCGGGATACCGGTGAAACGCCACATCACCGACGAACTTTCCGAGGTGTTGACAGCGACGGTGGACGAGATCCGCGCGTCGCACCCGCAGGCGAGCTTTATCGAGGCCATCGACCTCAGCGGCACCGTCTACTGCGACCCACTGCGCATCAGTCAGTTGCTGTCCAACCTGCTGGGCAACGCCGTCACCCACGGGTCACCCACGACGCCGATCCATCTGCACGTCTGGCAGGAATGCGATCAGGTCATCATTTCCGTCATGAATTATGGCGCGCCCATTTCGCCACGGCTGATGCCGCTGCTGTTCGAGCCCTTCACCCGGTCCGAAGCCGGTGGTCGCGGGGAAGGCTTGGGACTGGGGCTGTACATCGCCTCACAGATCGCCACTGCCCATGACGGGATCCTGACCGTGAGCTCATCGGCGGAACTGGGCACCTGTTTCATCGCGCGTTTTCCTTCTGAGCCGCCCGCCTGAGCGCCGATTGCCGATTTCGGCGCGGCCACCCGGCGGCGCTGCGCTGCACATTGATTTTTCGCCATCACCCGGTTTTCTGAAGCCCCCTTCCCTGAGGAGAGCACCTGACATGCTTCTGCACCAGTCCACGTGGATCGAGATCGAGCAGTTTCTCAAACGCAGCCGCACGATCGTCGTGCCCATTGGCTCGAACGAACAACATGGCCCCACCGGCCTGCTCGGCACTGACTGGATGTGCCCTCAGATCATCGCCCACGAAGCACAGAGGAGCGCCGACATCCTGATCGCGCCGACCTTCAACATCGGCATGGCGCAGCACCATCTGGGCTTTCCCGGGACGATCTCGCTGCGCCCCTCGACGTTCATCGCCGCCATTGGTGACTGGGCGCGCTCGCTGGCGGGTCATGGCTTCGAAAAAATCCTCTTCCTCAATGGGCACGGCGGCAACGTCGCGTCGATCGAGGCAGCGTTTTCCGAGCTGTATGCCGAGGCCAGTTTCGCCGGGCGGTCTGCAGGCTTTGCGCTCAAGCTGACCAACTGGTGGGACCTGGAAGGCGTTGGTGAACTCGCCCATCGGCAGTTCCCGGTGGGCCACGGCTCCCACGCGACGCCGTCCGAGATCGCGGTGACCCAGTGGGCCTACCCGGAGTCGATCAAATCAGCGGACTACTCGCCGCAGATTGCCCCGACCGGTCCGATCCGCGAAGCGAAGGATTTTCGCGCGCGCTTCCCCGACGGGCGTATGGGCTCTGACCCTGCACTGGCCACGCCGGAAAGGGGCGGAGAACTGGTGGCGCTGGCCGCCAAAGGGCTGGTGCGCGCGGTTGACGCGTTCAGTCGCGAACCGGCGCTGCATTGATATCGCTGCGTTGACGTGGCTTGGCCGTGCGGCAATAGCGCGCGGCGTTGAACTCGTCCGCCAAACGGCGGCCATAGTGGTATGCGCTTTTTGAAACGGTATGGGACCTGGGGCAGTCTGCAGCGCAACGACCTCGCCCGGTCCCCTTGGCTGACAGGTGATATGTGAATACGTTTATCCCACTGGACAAAGTTGAAGAAATCGATCTGCAGGATTACCACGAGGTCTGGCTGACCACGTCAGAAACCTGGCCACAAGACCCGGCGACGGTCCACCGCAAGTGCCTGTGGCGCCAGGATCGCGAGATGACCTCCGATGTGGAAATCGACGGCGTGTACTTTGAAAACCTTCCGCACCTGTGGCTGCGGGTGGACGACCTCGATGATCAACAGGACATCGACCTGGTCATCGAAAAGCTCAAGACGCGCATTGCCGCACTGAATCTCAAAGGCGAGTTCTATCCTCCCGAGCTGCCGACAGCGGCACCTCACAAAGACGAAGACGAAATCAAGAAAGACCTGCGCAGCTAAGTCGCTTTATCCCTCGTTCCTCTGACGCGCGCCGTTGCTGATCTTCAGCACGGCGCCGTTTTTGTTTCTGCCTCGCGCCTTTCCCGTCAGGGTGACCGGCTTTAGCCGGGAAGAGGGCCGTGTAAACACCAACCGTTATTGCACTCTGGGCTAGAATCGCCCGCTCAGACCATCAAGGAGTGAACCCCTGTGCAGATGTCCCCGGCAATACCGCTGATTCGTATTTTTTCCGAAGCCAAGGCGAAAGAGTTCTACGTCGAGTTTCTCGGCTTCAGCCTGGACTGGGAGCACCGCTTTGAACCGGGTCTGCCGCTGTATGCCCAGGCCCGCCGCGACCAGCTTGTGATCCACCTGACTGAACACCATGGCGACGCGACGCCGGGCTCGACGATCTTCGTGCCGGTCAGCGACATCGCTGAATTGCAGCGCGAACTGCTGGCGAAAAACTACGGCTATTCGCGCCCCGGCATTCAGGACCTCGACTGGGGCAAGGTCATGGAAATCGCCGATCCGTTCGGCAACCGCCTGCGTTTCTGCGAGCGCTCCGAGGACTGAACCGCGCCGCCGTCAGAGGCGGAAATACTGACCGATCGCCCGCCGCAGCAGGTCCACCGCGTCATCGCCGTGGGAGGCTGACGAGCGCACGACGATGATGTCGTGGTCGGCGATCAGCGGCAGGCCGTCCAGAATGCGCATGCCGTCGGTGACCCGGGCGCGGTCGATCACGCTGATCCCCAAGCCTGCTTCGACGCAGGCCTTGACCGCCTGATTGGACGAACTCTCCAGCACGATGCGCATGCGGTGGCCGCTGCGCTTGAGTGACTCGATCATCGCTTGCCGGTACGAGCATTGCGCGGCGTGCACGGCCAGCGGCAATGGGTCCGGTAAATCCCCCGAGTGATGTGCGGCGCCGACCCACACCGGGGTCGTCGGCACCAGCAGTTGATCGTCCGCACCCAACTGGCCTTCGGGCAGGGCGATGACCGCCACCTGCAGCCGCCCCCGCCGCACCTGCTCGCGCAAGATGAAGCTGGGCGCGGTCTTCAACTCCAGAACGATATTCGGCCACGCGGCGGTGAAAATCGGCAGCACGTCGCGAATCAGGTGCGTGGCGTATTCATCCGGCACGCCCAGGGTGATGCGCCCCGCCAGCTGCGTGCCCTGCAGCTCGGCCAGCACTTGATCGTGGGTGCTCAGCAGCGCGGCGGTGGAAGTCAGAAACCGCTTGCCCAGCGGCGTCAGCGAGACCGACTGATTGTCGCGGTTGAGCAGTCGCCCGCCCGCCACCGCTTCCAGCCGCTGCACGTGCACGCTGACCGCCGCCGGGCTTTTGTGCAGCTGTTCCGCCGCCGCGCTGAACTTGCCAATGCGCGCCACGGCGTGAAAGGTGCGGACCTGTTCGATATCCAGAATGGCGCTCATGGTTCACTGATCCCGAAGCACTGCTGTCGTTTATTTTGATTTATTAGATTACGGCGGTTGGGTACGTTGGGTCCATGAACACTTCAAACGAACTGACCAACGCGAGCCTTCCCCTTCCGTCTCGACGCCGGATTTTCCCCTTGCCGATGCTCGAAGCCGGGCTGGTGATCATCTGGAGCTCGGGCTTCATTGGCGCGCGCTTCTCCATCGATTTCGCGCCGGCGTCGCTGGTGGTGTTCTGGCGTTGCCTCCTGGTCACGCTGATTCTGTTTCCCTTTGTAGCCCGGCAACTGCGCCAGACGCCGCCCGCGGTGGTGCTGAAAAACGCCGGCATCGGCCTGCTGGCCATGGCCGGTTATCTGTTCGGCGTGACCGAGGGGATTGCCCTTGGCGTGCCGGCCGGGCTGGCAGCGCTGTTCGCCGACCTGCTGCCGATCGGCATGGCCGTGCTCGCGGCCGTGGTGCTGCGCCAGCGATTGGCCCGCAGCGTATGGATCGGTTTGCTCATCGGCCTGGCGGGCGTGATGCTGGCGACCCACGACGCGCTGGCCTGGGGCAGCGCACCCCCATGGGCCTACGCCCTGCCGGTGCTGGGCATGCTGTCGCTGGCAGTGGCGACCCTGTGGCAAAAACATTCCCCCGACCCGCAGGCATTGGGCCTGCTGCCCAACCTGTGGCTGCAGTGCTTCGTCTCGACCTTCGTGTTTGCCCTCGTTGCGGGACTGCACGGGAGTCTCGCGCCCGTCCCCAATTCAGGCTTCGCGATGAGTGTGCTGTGGACGTCGGTGTCGACGGTCGGCGGTTACGGGCTGTACTGGATGTGCCTGCGTCGTGCCACGCCAACGCGGGTTGCCAGTGTCCTTTACCTCAGCCCGCCGCTGACGCTGCTGCTGGCCTGGGCCCTGTTCGACGAACCGCTGTCGTGGCTGATGGCCCTGGGCATGGCGGTCTCGGGGGTCGGCATCGGTCTGGTGATACGCGGCGAGGCGCGGCAGTCGGCAAAGCACGGGTGATGTGGAACCGTTAGGCGCGCCGGCTCCACTCAGGCGTTTTTAACCATAAGCGCGCCCTTATGACTCCTATCCGAACTTCCTCGCCTTTCATCCCGGCTGTCCCCTCACACAGCCCTTCGGACAACGCTGAAACGTCCAAGGCCAGCCCGACGCTGCACGCGGCCGTGGCCAATCGCGACGCCGAGGCGCTGGCGCGTCTGCGCAAGGACGGCCAGCGCGCCAACACCTTGAACGCCGAAGGCCATTCGCCGCTGGATGTGCTCGACAGAATGCGCGACATCGACGAGCGCAGCCGCTCCGGATTGCGCATGGCCCTGCTGCAGTCACTCAACCCGACGGCGCCCCTGGCCTATGCTAAGCCGGAGGCGTTGCACGGCACCCCGTGGGGGCTGGAAATCCTGCAGTCAGGGGCGCTCAAAGGCGGCGTCAATGATGCCAAGGGCGGCAGCCAGTCTTTGGAAGGCAAGGTGTTTTTCTCCGATCGCACCCGGGAGAGCTCAAATGACACGACCACCCGGCCCAACCTGCGCGGCAAGGCCCGGGTCTATGCGGCAGGCGACGGTATCAATACCAGTAATGCACACTCGCGGGCGCTGCAACACCGCATGGCGCAGGTCATCCTCCATGCCCTGGATAGCGGCAAGACGTTGCCAGGCAATGACATGGCGCCCACGATCAACGTCGCCAATCCCGAACAACTGCCTGCCGAGGGTGCCGCATGGCTGCAGCGTTTCCTGCACGCCAGCTACATCAACAAGCTGAGCGGGCGGAAATTCATCGGCACGCCGCTGGAAGAGCACCTGGAAGACCTTAAAATGCCGGGCTCCATCGCCCTGCGTTCCGGCACAGAGGTCAAGGAGCTAAGGGGTGAGGACCTGAATCGTTTTTATCACCAGGCGGCCAGCGAGTTGCAGCGCTCCCTGGAGGATGGCAAGGCTCCTTATCTGGGCGTGTTGAATCAGGGTGGGATTGTTCCGCTGGTGTTCGGCTTCGAGAAGATCGACAACCTGTCCACTCACGAGATCCAGTACCGCGCGGGGACCAAGCAATATTCCTATCAGCATGGTGAACACCCGCTGTCGGGGAGCCCGGAAAACGGCGGCAAGCTCAAGGAAATGGAAGTGCGAGGCCTGGATGACCTCGCGACGGTGTGCCTGGGCTGCGCCATCAAAGGTGTCGAACTGCCCGCCGATCTGGTCGTGCGGGTGAAAGCCCGAAAGAGTGAAAAAGCCCAGTACCTGGACGCCTCCCAGACCGCGCTGTTCAGGCAGAAGCTGGCGGCTGAAGTGGCCGAACAGGCGGGAGATAAGCCACTGGGGACCCTTGACCTGTCCCAGTTGCAGCGGATCAATTCCGACATACGGGCCAAGGATTTAAGTGAATGGCTCCCGGTTTGATGATACGAGTGTGCGCCCCACACCCACCTTCTACTGGAGCGCATCCCCATGAAAATCGGCTTTTTGGGCCTCGGCAATATGGGTCAGGCCGTGGCTGGCAATCTGTTGAAAGGCGGTCATGAACTGCTGGTCTGGAACCGTTCTCCCGACGTGGCGAAGCCATTGGTCGAGCAAGGCGCCACGGCGGTCACCGAGCCTGCGCAAGCGTTCGCCGCCGACGTGGTGTTCAGCATGCTCGCCGACGACAAGGCCCTGCGCGCGGTGCTGCTGGATTCCGGTCTGCTCAAGTCACTCAAGGGCCCGCTGATCCACATCAACATGGCGACCATTTCCGTGACCTTCGCCGACGAGTTGGCCGAGCTGCACGCCGCACAGGGCATCGACTACATCGCCGCGCCGGTGATGGGCCGCCCCAACATGGCCGCCGCCGCGAAGCTGAACATCATGGCTGCCGGCTCCGCTGAAGCCATCGAGACAGTGCAGCCGTTGTTCGACCTGATCGGCAGCAAGACCTGGCGCATGGGCGACAAACCCTCCAGCGCCAACGCCATGAAACTGGCCATGAACTTCATGCTGGTCTCGGCCATCGAGGCGATGAGCGAAGCGGCCGTGCTGGTCACCCGCCACGGCCTGAAATCGGCCGATCTGGTGGAACTGGCGGCGGGGACGATCTTCCCCGGCCCGGTGTACGCCGGTTATGGCGCGCTGATCGGTGAACGCACGTACGAGCCGGCCGCGTTCAAGGCAGTGCTTGGGCTCAAGGACGTGGATCTGGTGCTGGCGGCGGCCAGCCAGGTGTCGGTGCAGATGCCGAGCGCCGACATGATTCGCGCCCACTTGCAGGACGCCATCGACCATGGTCAGGGCGAGATGGACCTGGCGGTATTGGCCGAAGTGGCGGAGCGGCGCAACCCGCGCTGAGTGCTTTGTCGTTTGCCGCTGATGTGAGGTGCAGACGTCAGCTCATGGCCGGGCGACATGGAGCCGGTGCAGGGTGATCTTGCGCACCTCCTGCTTGCTGATTTCGATATGACGCGTGAGCAACTGCTGGGCCTGCCCTGTGTGGCCGTTGAGCACGGCGCCGAGAATCTGCCCATGCTCATCGTAGGTCGCCTCGATGCGCGCCGCCTGAGTGAAATCCAGGCGGCGAATGATGCGTATCTTCTCGGTGATCTCCAGGTGCAGGCGCGCCATTTCGGTGTTGCCTGCCGCCTCCAGCAGTGCGCAGTGGAAACGCTCATCCAGCGCTGACACCTGCTGGGCATCTTGCAGGCGCTCGGGGGGCGTGACGAGCCAAGTGCATTTCAGCTCGTCGATGACCGGGTGTTGCTCCAGATCCAATGTCTCCAGCCGCGCCAGTGCCGCGCATTCCAGCACGATCCTCACGTCGTAAAGCTCTTCGAAATAAGTGAAATCGAACGCCCTCACCCGCCAGCCGCTGCGGAAATGCACCTCCAGATAGCCTTCGCGCTCCAGCCGATACAGCGCCTGCCGCACCGGCGTGCGGCTGGCCTGCACGCGTTCGGCCACCTCGCCTTCGCTGAAGCGATCCCCCGGCAGCAGGCGGAACTCGAAGATGTCTTCCTTGAGCTGCTGATAGATGCGCTCGGCCATATTGTCCGGGCGCAGTTTGGGTTTCTGTGAAGGGATGATGGCCTGGGTGCTCCGGCAGGTGATCTTTGCGCCTGACGCGACGGCATCTTGGGGTCGCGTCAGGCGTCGGGTCAGGCTTTTTTCAGGCTGGCGATGTACGCGCGCCAGCCACCGAACGAGGTGATGTCCAGCGCGCCATCAATCGCCCAAGGCTCGCAGATGAAACCCTTGACGCTGCGACCGTCCTTCAGCGTCAGGTTGCCGATGCCCAGCGGCGCGGGGATCTCGGCCACGAACTCGCCAAAGCGCGCCAGCGGTATGTCCCACAGCTCGACGATGATCGACGCTCCGCCTGGGGATTTCACCAGCCCTGGTTTGGGCGGCACGGTGTCGGGCAAGGCGTAGAGCCGGTAGTCGCCTGCGGTCAGGGTTTGTTCGACGAGCACGGCATCGCGGCGGGTGAGCTGCACGTTCAGCGGCATGCCGGTCAGGTGCGCGCCCACCACGGCAACGCGCACGCTGCCGCGCGGTGCAATCGCTGGCGAAAGTGTCGGCGCTGTCGACGCTGGCATTGCGCGGCCGGTTGCGCCCATGGGCAAGCCGATGCTTTCCTGCCAGCGCTGGCCAAACCGGGCAAGTGCGGTGTCATGCCATGCCGGTGCAATCAAGGTGATGCCCGACGGCAAGCCATCGGCGCGCATACCGGCAGGCAACGCCAGAGCCGAGAGGTCCGCCAGGTTGGTGAAGTTGGTGTAGAAGCCGAACTGGGAGTTATAGAGCACCGGCTCCACGGCCATTTCTGCCTGGGTGCGCAAGGTCGCGGACGTGGGTACGACCAATGC
The DNA here is from genome assembly GCF_055283955.1 of Pseudomonas sp. HP_12. Lineage (NCBI taxonomy): Bacteria > Pseudomonadati > Pseudomonadota > Gammaproteobacteria > Pseudomonadales > Pseudomonadaceae > Pseudomonas > Pseudomonas sp. HP_12. Next base: position 156,580 of record NZ_JBTOQG010000005.1, on the reverse strand, counting down.
GTCGAACCCGGCCAGCGCGTCGTTGATCTGCCGGCTCAGCGTGGCGCGCAGGTACTCGGCGCGGTAGGCGTCACAGGCGCTGTAGGCCAGACCGTTTTCGACAATACCGCGCACTACAGGATTGATGGCGTCGGGGTTGGTTTCCAGCATCGAGGTCAGGGCCACCGTGCGTTCGGCGACCCACGGGCCATAATACAACTGCTCCGCCAGGGCCTTGAACGGGGCGAAGTCGATGCGGGTGATCTCGGCGCCCATGCCGCTCAAACGGTGCAGCGCCTGCTCGAACACCGCCTGATTCTGTGCATCACCGAAGAATTCCAGGGTATCCGGCACCGCCAGCTTCATCGCTGCGCGAAAGCCCACCGGCGCTGTGCCAGGGTTGTGGCGGGAATAGGCGTCATCGCCATCGAATCCTTCAGCGAGACCGGCAACTTTCTGCGCGTCGTCCACCGTCAGCGCGAAGATCGAAATGCAGTCCACCGTCTTGCACGCCGGCACCAGCCCGGTGTTAGGCAACCGGCCCTTGGTCGGTTTCAGGCCGACGATGTTGTTGAAGCCCGCCGGCACCCGGCCAGAGCCTGCGGTGTCGGTGCCCAGCGAAAACGCCACCAACCCCCGCGCCACCACCGACGCCGATCCAGAGCTGGAGCCGCCGCTGACGTAATCGGGATTGAAACTGTTGGGCACGGCGCCGTAGGGCGAGCGCGTGCCGACCAGCCCGGTGGCGAACTGATCGAGGTTGGTCTTGCCCATCAAAATCGCCCCGGCTGCGCGCAGTCGGGCCAGCACCGTCGCGTCCTTGCTCGCGGCGTAGGCGAATTCCGGGCACGCCGCCGTCGTCGGCCAGCCCGCTGCGTCGATATTGTCCTTGATCGCGAACGGCACGCCGTACAGCGGCAGTTGGCTGATATCGCCGTTCAACGCCGCGAGCCGCTCGGCGAGGGCGTCGAGCTGCTCGCTAACCTGCGCCTGACTGGCCCGGGCGATCCACGCGGTATCGGTTTCCGGGTAAGCGCTGGGGAGCGTGAGCAGGACTTCCGGGGACAACTGCCCGGTCTGATAGGCCGTTAGCCATTCGTTGATCGTCCAGCCGATATGGGGGTGTTGGAGGTCATGCATGGGAGGCTTCCATCTTGTATCCAAGTTTGGATTCAACAAAAGCAAAAGCCGGGCCACGGGGGTGAAAGCCCCGGCCGGCCTGGGTGGATGGTTTCTTACTCACTGTTGAAAGAGCCTGCACTCGCCTCAAAAAAGCACACCGTGCAGGGTTTTGGTGCCAGCTGGCACACCGCGATCACCTAGTGGGACTGGCTTAGCCGGGAAGGCATTCGGCGTCACACCGCAAAAGTGATGTCGAACACACCGGCCTCTTCCCGGCTAAAGCCGGTCCCACTAAAAGCAACGCGTGCAGTCAGTGGGACCGGCTTCAGCCGGGAAGCTGTTGATCTGCTTTTGATCTTCCTACGCAAAAAGCCCAGGCACCACCAAACGCGACTTGGGTGCAGGCCGAACGCAGACGACGCGCAGTGGGCCGAGCCGCATGGATGCGGCGAGAGCGCCGTCAGGACATGGATGTCCGTTCGGCGCGGGCCCACGGAGCGTCGTCGGAGTGAGGGTATTCCGACGAAGGAGGAACCCAACCGAGAGCAAGCACCCTTGGTTACTTGGGGTGCTTTTCCAAGTAACTCGCCGAAGGCGAAACAGTCTGCCCCCAGGCAGACGCTCTTGACCTTCTCCCAGCCTCACCTCAAACCAGATACTTTTTGAACCATGCGACCGTCCGCTCCCACGCCAACGTCGCAGCAGCATCGTCATACCGCGGCGTCGAATCGTTATGAAAACCATGGTTGGCGCCCTTATAAATATGCGCCTCATACGTTTTGCCCGCCGCCTTCAATGCCGCTTCATACGCCGGCCAGCCATCGGTGATCGGCTTGTCGAGCTCTGCGTAATGCAACAACAACGGCGCCTTGATCCGGCTCACATCCTCGGCCCTGGGCTGACGGCCATAAAACGGCACCGCCGCCGCCAACTCCGGATAAGCCACGGCAGCAGCATTGGCTACGCCCCCGCCGTAACAAAACCCGGTGATCCCGACTTTCCCGGTGGAAGCGTGATGAGCCATCAGCCACTCGATGCCGGCGAAAAAGTCATTCATCAGCTTCTCCGGATCGACCTTCGCCTGCAGCTCGCGACCTTGGTCATCGTTGCCCGGATAGCCCCCGACCGAAGACAAACCGTCAGGCGCCAGGGCGATAAAACCGGCCTTGGCCACACGCCGGGCGACATCTTCGATGTAGGGATTGAGGCCGCGATTCTCATGCACCACCAGCACCGACGCGAGTTTGGCATCGGCCTTCGCCGGCCGCACCAGATAACCGCGCACCTGGCCATTGCCCTTGGGCGACGGATACGTGATGTACTCGGCGATGATGTCCGGGTCGGTAAACTTGACCTGCTCGGCCAGCGCATAATTGGGGCTCAGCGAAGCCAGAATCGTCGTGGCGGCAAGCCCGCCCACGGCGAACACCGCCGCGCGATCCAGAAACTCCCGGCGGTTGATCTTGCCGTGAACGTAATAGTCGTAAAGCTCAAGCAATTCAGGGGCGAAGTCTTTGGCGGTGAGACGGGTCATCTGTGCGCATCCTCATCGATTGTTCAACGGGCACAGGCGTAGAACCGAGCGCCTGAACGTGCCGCAGCGAGCCCTCAGTAAAGCAGTATTTAGGCCGAGTGCGTCAACATCACGCGCTGTCGAACAGCATCTTTCCACGGCGCGCTTTCCAACTGTCTCGTTGTGGGCTAGCCTGAGCGGCGCAGTTGTACGACGACGTACAAAGCCACTTTTCGACAAAAATGGCCCTGCATGCCGCTTCCATCAACAATAAAAAAGGATGCACTCATGACCCGACTCAAACTGACCCTCGGCTTCTTGTGCCTGTTTTCAGGCTTCGTGGCCGCCGCCCCTTCTGCCGATGAACAAGCCGTCGCCAAGGCCGTCGACAACATGACCCAGGCGATGCTGCACAAGGACATCGCCGGCCTCAAAGCGTTGACGTCCGACAACGTCACCTACGGGCACTCCAGCGGCAAGGTGCAGAACAAGGATGAATTCATCGCCGACATCGAAACCGGTCGCAGCGGCTTCAACACCCTGGAAATGAAAAACCAGACAATCAACATGAACGGCGACACTGCCCTGGTGCGCAACCACTTCTCCGCAGAAGCCGTGAACAGCGGCAAGGTCGTGCCGACCGAGATCGAAAACTTTCAGGTCTGGCAAAAACAGAAAGGCCACTGGCTGCTGATCGGGCGCCAGGCGTTTAAATTCTGATGGCATGACTTCAACGTTGTAACCGACCGGGCGCCTGACAGGATCAAGCCCCGGTCGGCTACACGTTTGTTTTCAACCCCCTGTGCGCTACAACGCTTCCAACTCCTGCAACACCTCCAGCACATAGCGGGTCGAGCGTTCGACGCTTCCGGCCCGGTGCGCAATGCCCAACTCCCGCCACAATGCCGGCTGCAACGGACGCATGACAATGCGGCTCTCCGGCGCGGGCGTGGACGCCTCATGGGGCAGCAATGTCGCGCCATAGCCCGCCCCCACCAGACTCTTGATCGCGTCGTTGTAATTAAGCTGAATGCGCGGCGTCGGCTGCGGCCCCTCGCCGGCAAACCACTCGGCCACCTGACGGGACAGCCGCGTGGTGGCGTCGTTGAGAATCAGCGGCTGACTGGCGAGCCATGACGGCGTGATGACCGACGGGCAGTCCCAGCGCGCCGGCAAAAACGCCATCACCGGGTCCCGGCGCCACGGCTGAATCGACAAGCCCTTCACCGGCGCTTGAGGCAGCGCAATCACGCCGATGTCCAGGCTGCCGTCCGCGAGCTTTTGCAACGTCTGTTGCGATGTCAGCACCGCGACCTGCACGTCGATGCCCGGGTGTAACTGCTCCAGGGTTTCCAGCGCCTGGGGCAGCAATTGCGCGATGACACCCGTCGATGCACCCAATCGCACCCGCCCGGCCAGTCCCTGGACCTGACGCTCGACGTCTTCCAGCGCCTGCTCGGCATCGGCCAACAGGCGCCGCGCGCGCTCGATCAGGGTGTCGCCGATGGCCGAGGGCTGAACCCGGCCCCGCGTGCGCGAGAGCAACACGCCGCCCACTCGCTGCTCCAGATCAGCGATGTGCAGGCTCACCGTCGGCGGCGCGAGGTTGAGCACCCGTGCCGCTTCGGCGAATGACCCGTGGTCGGCGATGGCCACCAGGGTGCGCAAACGATCCAGACTGATTTCCCGCACCAGCCGGCCCTCCTTCAGAAAAGCTGAAGTTTACCGTCAACAAATTCAACTTTCTCTATCCACGAGTGGACTGGAAGATGGCTGGCATTGACGACCTTCTGCGGAATTCAAATGCCATGTCTTTAAAACAAGCGCCCCTGCCTATCGTGTTCATCGACGGCGACCAAGGCACCACCGGCCTGCAAATACACCAGCGCCTGCAAGGCCGCACCGACCTGCAGGTGGTGACGCTGCCCGCCGAACACCGCAAAAACCCTGAAAGCCGAGCTGCCGCGATCAACGCCTGCGACATTGCCGTGCTGTGCCTGCCAGACGATGCGGCCCGCGACGCGGCAGCGAGCATCACCAACCCGGACGTGCGGGTGATCGACGCCAGCTCTGCGCACCGTACCCACCCCGACTGGGTCTACGGTTTCGCGCAGATGAGCGAAGCACAGAAACAACGCATCGCCACAGCCCGCCGCGTCAGCAATCCAGGCTGCTATCCCACTGGGGCGATCGGTCTGTTGCGGCCGTTGCTGGAGGCGGGACTGCTGCCGCGCGATTACCCGATCAGCATCAATGCGGTGTCGGGCTATTCGGGCAAAGGCCGCGCGGGGGTCGACGAATTCGAAGGGCCGGACGCTGCTCAGGCGGTGCCTTTTCAGGTCTACGGCCTGAGCCTTGCCCACAAGCACGTTCCGGAGATCCAGCAGTACAGCGGGCTGAGCGAGCGGCCGGTGTTCATGCCGGCCTATGGCGCGTTTCGTCAGGGCATCGTGCTGACCATCGCGCTGCAAACGCGCCTGCTGCCCCACGGCGTGACGGGCACGACGCTGCATGCCGCGCTGGCTGAGCATTATCAAGGCAGCGGGTTTGTCGAAGTGCTGCCGATGGAGCAATCCCGCGCGCTGACCGGGATCGACCCGCGCCAGCTCAACGGCACGGATAACCTGCGGCTGATGGTGTTCGAGCACGACGGCCATGTACTGCTGGCCGCCGTGTTCGACAACCTGGGCAAGGGCGCGGCCGGGGCGGCGGTGCAGAACCTGGATCTGATGATTGCGGGTAGCTGACGCGTGTTACAGCCATCTCGCGTCGCCACTGCCCAGTGCGCTCGCCGGTAAATCCCAGAGGGTCGGCGTGCCGTCGAGCTGCCCGGCGGGTTTGAGGCGCAGCGCCGGGCCCCACGCGGTGTGCTCAATGGCGTCGGAGTAATCGCTCGGAATCAGCGGTAGCAGCGCTGCAGGCTGCGCCTCGGTTGAGGCAAACGACATCAGCGATAACGCGGTGCGCGCCAGGGATGCCTGGACCTGAACGCCCTGTCCGGTAATCCGTCGCTCGGTCAGACCGCGCACCGCTGCCGCCGCCATCAAGTACCCGGTGGCGTGATCCAGCGCCTGCACGGGCAGCGGCACGGGGCGGTCACTTCCGGCTGCAAGCATGCCGGCGTCGGCGATGCCGCAGCTCATTTGCACCAGACTGTCGAAACCCCGTCGCTCCCGCCATGGGCCAGTCCAACCGTAGGCGTTCAGCGATACATCCACCAGACCGGGATTGAGCTGCAGGCGGCGCTCAGCATCGAGGCCCAGTCGCGCGAGGGCGTCGGCGCGGTAACCATGGATCATCACGTCTGCTTCGCGGATCAGGCCCTCCAGCACTGCGCGATCGGCGGGGTCGCGCAAATCCAGCCGCGCGCAGCGTTTGCCAAGCACCACCTCCGGGACGGTGCCGGGCTCGTCCCAGCCAAGAGGGTCGATGCGCAGCACCTCGGCGCCGAACCCGGCGAGAAACCGCGTGGCCACGGGGCCGACCAGAATACGCGTGAGGTCGAGCACGCGAATGCCGCGCAAGGGCCGTTCACGTGGGACGATCCATTCGGGTCGTGCGGGGTTTGACTGATGCGATGGAGCCGGTGGCGCTATGGCCTGCGCACGATGCAGCAAAGGTTGGGCGGCGACGGCGCGACCCTGAGGATGTTCGCGCCAGGCCGAAGCGCTGAGCATGGCGGCGGCACAACCGTGATGGTCGACCACCGCGCTTTCCAGCTCGCTGGCCTGCCAGTGCAGCACGGCCTGACTGACCGCGTCGCGCTGGGGGGCGGTTTTCAGCACGGCGAGCGCGGCCTGACGATGGTGCGGTGCGTTGGTGTGCAACCGGATCCATCCATCTGCCGCGCGGTAATCCCCTGCCACCGCGTCCCACTGCGCCGGCAGCGACCAGCCTTGGGGCTGAAGGGACGTTGCGAACCAGAACGAGGCCAGGCGCCGATCGACCGTGATCAGCGGCAACGTGCCGTGGGCCTGATCGATCAGTTCACCCACCGCCAGATGCGCGGCAGCGACGGCGGCTGTGGCGAAATCGGTGACCGGGAATGCCGACGCCAGGGCGCCTTCGCCGATGGTCTGGAGATGGCCCAGATAGCGAGGCGGCCCACCGAGGGCCAACCAGAATTCGCGCAGGAAATGCGTGCAGGCAGTGTCGGACTGGGCAATCGGCATGGGGCAGCGCTCTCGGGAGTGGTGGAAGCAGCCTAGCAAAAGAGTCTGGAAAGGGGGGGCGAAGGCGGCGTGTTTGCCGTTGGAGATGCAGCGAATGCACTGGCCTCTTCCCGGCTGAAGCCGGTCCTACTAAAAGCACCGCGCGCATCCTGTCAAACTGGCGGTGACCTAAAATGTGGGACCGGCTTTAGCCGGGAAGACGGTGTATCTATTGTCAGAAATGCAGTGGCTGCACTGGCCTCTTCGTGAGCAACCTCACTCCCTCAGGTTCTGCAGGCTGGCTCAGATCCGGCGTCGACAACGATTATGTGGGAGCGAGCTTGCTCGCGAAGGGGGCGTAACTGCCGCAGGAGATTCAGCGGCTGTACTGGCCTCTTCCCGGCTAAAGCCGGCCCACTAAAAGCACCGCGCGCATCCAGTCACACTGGCTGTTACCTGAAATGTGGGACCGGCTTTAGCCGGGAAGGCGGTGTCTCTGCCGGTGGATATGCAGCGGATGCTGCTGGCCTTCATGAGCAAGCTCACTCCCACAGGTTCTGCAGGCTGGCTCAGATCCGGCGTCGACAACGATTATGTGGGAGCGAGCTTGCTCGCGAAGGGGGCGTAACTGCCGCAGGAGATGCAGCGGCTGTACTGGCCTCTTCCCGGCTGAAGCCGGTCCCACTAAAAGCGCCGCGTGCCTCCAGTCACACTGGCGGTGACCTGAATTGTGGGACCGGCTTTAGCCGGGAAGGCGTCAAAGAACACACCGAATATTCAAGCCATGCACAAGGCGACGCCGAGCGTCACGGGAGGCATGTCCACGCGGAGCGTGGGCACGATCAAGGTCCCAGCAGAAAATTCCCCGGCCGGCTGCCCTCGCCCGCTTCCAGCACCGGCACTTGCGCGTCGTCCTTCAAGCTCACGCCGGACAACTGTCGACGCCAGGCCTCGCGCATCAGGTACAGCAACTTGTGCGCCGCCATCGCGTAACTCATGCCTTCAAGGCGCACGTTGGAAATGCAGTTGCGCGCGGCGTCATTCAGGCCCACGCGCGGTGCGTAGGTGAAGTAAAGACCCAGGCTGTCCGGCGAACTGAGGCCCGGTCGTTCGCCGATCAGGATCACCACCATGCGCGCCTTGAGCAGTGCGCCGATTTCATCGGCAACGGCGACGCGGCCCTGTTCCACCAGCACCACCGGCGCCAGGCTCCAGCCTTCCGCCGCTGCCATTTCGTCGATGCGCTCCAGCATCGCCGGGCTGTGGCGTTGCACCGCCAGCGCAGACAAACCGTCTGCGACCACCAGCGCCAGATCAAATCCTTCAGGATGCGCAGACGCGTAGTCCTTCAGTTGGGCAGCCGACGCCTCTGACAAACGCCGCCCCAGATCAGGCCGTTGCAGGTACACATGGCGGTCAGTTGCCGAGCTTTGCAGGGTCAGCGTTTCGCGGGACCGACCCGCCAGTTGCTCGGCCAGCGCTCCGTGATCGAACGCCAGGTGCACGGCGTCGCGCGCCTGGGCGTGGGCAAACTGGAAATCCAGCTGCGCCGCCGTCGGCAGGCTGGTACCGGCGTGCCCGAGGGCGATCCGCGCCGAGGTCAGCGAGCGCAACTGCTGCCAGGCATCGGCGTGTGCGGGTGATTTCTTGTCATCGCTCATGGCTCAAGCCCTTGTCTGGAACTGCTGATCGGCGACTAATTCAGTTGCGCCAGCGCCTTGCGGAACAACGGCGGCACGCCCTGCCCCAGCCGCACGCCGCCGTCGTCCTGGCGCAGGATGTCCATGCGCGTCAGCCATTCCTCGAACTCCGGCGCCGGGCGCAGGCCGATGGTTTTGCGTGCATACAAAGCGTCGTGAAACGAGGTGGTCTGGTAGTTAAGCATCACGTCGTCGGACCCCGGAATGCCCATGATGAAGTTGATGCCCGCGACGCCGAGCAAGGTCAGCAGCACGTCCATGTCGTCCTGATCGGCTTCGGCATGGTTGGTGTAGCAGATGTCGCAGCCCATGGGCACGCCGAGCAACTTGCCGCAGAAGTGATCTTCGAGCCCGGCGCGAATGATCTGCTTGCCGTTGTACAGGTATTCCGGGCCGATAAAGCCGACCACGGTGTTGACCAGGAACGGGTTGAAATGCCGCGCGACCGCGTAGGCCCGGGCCTCGCAGGTCTGTTGATCGACGCCGTGATGCGCGTTGGCCGACAAGGCGCTGCCCTGGCCGGTTTCGAAGTACATCAGGTTGTCGCCCAGCGGGCCGCGCTTCAGGCTGAGCCCGGCTTCGTAGCCTTCGCGAAGGATTTCCAGGCTGATGCCGAACCCGCTGTTGGCCGCTTCGGTACCGGCGATGGACTGGAACACCAGGTCCAGCGGCACACCTTTTTCGATGGCCGCCACCGATGAGGTGACGTGGGTCAGCACGCAGGACTGAGTGGGAATCTCGTAATGACGAATGACGCCGTCGAGCATCTTCAGCAGTTCGCTGATAGCGCTGACGCTGTCGGTGGCCGGGTTGATGCCGATCATGGCGTCGCCGTTGCCGTACAGCAAACCGTCGAGCACGCTGGCGGCGATGCCGGCCGGATCATCGGTGGGGTGATTGGGTTGCAGCCGGGTGGACATGCGCCCGCGCAGGCCGACGGTGTTGCGAAAGCGGGTGACGACACGAATTTTCTGCGCCACCAGCACCAGATCCTGCACGCGCATGATCTTCGACACCGCCGCCGCCATCTCCGGGGTCAAGCCCGGTGCCAGGGCCTTGAGGCTGGCCTCGGTGGCGTCGTCCCCCAGCAGCCAGTCGCGAAAGCCGCCGACCGTGAGGTGGCTTACCGGGGCGAAGGCCGCGCGGTCATGGCTGTCGACGATCAGGCGGGTGACTTCATCCTCTTCGTAGGGAATCAGCGCTTCGGTGAGGAATTGCTTGAGCGGCACGTCGGCCAGGGCCATTTGCGCCGCCGCACGCTCGGCATCGCTGCTGGCGGCGACTTCTGCGAGAAAGTCACCGGAGCGTGCGGGGCTGGCCTTGGCCATGAGTTCCCGCAGGCTGTCGAAGCGCCAGACCATGCCACCGATGCTGTGGGAAAAGCTCATGCACACCTCTTTATTCGAACCGCGTGATTAACCGGCGACCGCGACCGCCGCACTGCGCCCGCGGACCATTTTGCAGAACAGCGCGCCCACGGCCATCAGGCAGATGAATATGGCGCAGATCAGCAGGTTGAACCAGACCATGGCGACCAAACACACCACCGCCAGCACCAGAGCGATGCCCGGCACGATCGGATAGCCCGGCGCGCGGAAGCTGCGCTCAAGGTTCGGCTCGCTGCGGCGCAACTTGAACAGGCTGAGCATGCTAATGATGTACATCACGATGGCGCCAAACACCGACATGGTGATCATCGCCGCGGTCAGCGTCATGCCCTGCAGGTTGATCATGCCGTCGCTGAGGATCGCGATGATGCCGATCACACCGCCCGCGAGGATCGCACGGTGGGGCGTCTGGAAGCGCGACAGTTTCGCCAGGCTCGGTGGCAGAAAGCCCGCCCGTGCCAGGGCGAAGAACTGCCGCGAATAGCCGAGGATGATGCCGTGGAAACTCGCCACCAGACCGAACAGGCCGATCCACACCAGCATGTGCATCCAGTTGGAGTTGCCGCCAACCACCGCTTTCATCGCCTGGGGCAACGGGTCATTGATGTTCGCCAGCGTACGCCAGTCGCCCACGCCACCGGCGAAGATCATCACGCCGATCGCCAGCACCACCAACGTCAGGATGCCGCCCACGTAAGCGCGCGGAATGGTGCGTTTCGGGTCCTTGGCTTCTTCGGCCGCCATGGCCGCGCCTTCGATGGCGAGGAAGAACCAGATGGCAAACGGGATCGCCGCGAACATGCCGCTGATGGCCGGCAGGCCGAAGGTATCGGAACCGGCCCAGCCGCCGAGGACGAAATTGCTGAAGCTGAAGCCCGGCGCGACGACGCCCATGAACACCAGCAGTTCGGCCACCGCCAGAATGGTGACCACTAGTTCGAAGGTCGCTGCGATGCTCACGCCCAGGATGTTCAGGGTCATGAACACGAAATACGCGCCGATGGCCGCAACCCTTGGATCAAGGGACGGGAATTGCACATTGAGGTAGGCGCCGATCGCCATGGCGATGGCCGGCGGGGCGAAGACGAACTCGATCAGCGTCGCCAGCCCGGCGATCATCCCACCGGTCACGCCAAAGGCACGCAGGCTGTAGGCAAACGGCCCGCCGGCGTTGGGAATCGCGGTGGTCAGTTCGGTGAAACTGAAGATGAAGCAGGTGTACATCACCGCCACCATCAGCGTGGTCACCAGAAAGCCCAAGGTGCCGGCGGTGCCCCAGCCGTAACTCCAGCCGAAGTATTCGCCGGAGATCACCAGGCCGACGGCCAGCCCCCACAAGTGCAGGGTTCCCAAGGTGGGTTTGAGTTGTGATGCAGTCATGAGTGTGTACCCCGGTAGCCAGGCGACGGTATTTGTCTGACGTCGAGCATAGTCACAGCTGACAGGCCAAGGCTTGACCGTACGGCGCGCTGTCTGTCGTCTGCGGTCAAGTTTTCCGGGTATCTGCCGGGGGTGCGCCACACTGGCGCGTGAAAACGACCCGGTGCTTTATTGAGGGTCACGCAATGCCTGCGTTTGCTGACCGCAGTGGCACCAGACTTCCCAACAGCTTGGGCAGCAGATGAGTCGTCGAGTAGCACCGGTGCCCATGTAGGAGTGACCGGGGTGGCGCTCCACCTTGCTCGCGAAGAGGTCGGTACATTCGCCGAGTATGCAGCGGCTGGAATGCAGTCTTCGCGAGCAAGGTGGAGCGCTACCCCGGTCCCTCCCACAGGACCGTTGATTCCCCCCGACGATGCATGTGGCTGACACAAGGTACGACATTTGCTTGCACGATAGGCCTACACACCGTCAGAGCCCTCACCCCCATGCTCCAGACCCTCGTCCCCGCCGCCGCATCGAACACGCCCGCCGCCAGCAATCGCGGCGTGCTGTCGGCTGCGGCCAACGGGCTCGATGGCTTTATCGTGCAACACGGCGGTGATCTGGACCGGGTATTCGGCCGCTCCGGCATCGACCCCGAGCAGCTGCTGCACCCGACCCTGAGCCTGCCGCTGACCAACTACTGCAAAGTGCTGGAAGAAGCCGCGAGCCAGACCGGCTGTGACAATTTCGGCCTGCGTTACGGCCAGCAATTCCGGCCCCAGGCGCTGGGCCTGCTGGGCTACATCGGCCTGTGCTCGGCGACCCTGGAAGACGCACTGATCAATTTCTCCGCCGCCTTCCCGTTCCATCAGCACAGCACGCTGATCGAACTGGTGGATCAAGGCGAGTGCTACCGTTTCGATTATCAGGTGCGCCACGGCGCGATCAACGAACGCCGCCAGGACGCCGAGCTGACCATGGGCATGGCGCTGAACCTGGTGCGGCACGTGCTCGGCCCGGACTGGGCACCTCGGCAAGTGGCATTCGAACACGCCAAACCCCAGGGCTGGCACGAACACCGCGACGTGTTCCGCGCTGACGTGCGTTTCGGGCAGCGCTGCAATTCACTGCTGATCCCCAAGCGTGATGTCGTGGGCAAAGCCATGCCCGGCAGCGACCCGATTCTGCTGATGCTGATCAAGGACGCGATCCGCCAACTGGGCGATAACGGCAGCGGCACGGGCAACAGCCCCGAGGCCACGCTCCTCGACCGCGCCCGCCAGACCATCCTCGCCACCCTGCACCTGGGCGAACCGGCGCTGGACGACATCGCCCACACCCTCGGCCTGTCCGAATGGACCCTGCAGCGCAAATTGCGCGAACAGGGCATCAGCTTCACGCAACTGGTCGACCAGATCCGCCAGGACTCGGCCCTGAATCACCTCAAACAGCAGAACCTCAGCATCACCCAACTCGCCTCGCTGCTCGGCTACTCGGAAACCAGCGCGTTCTCCCGGGCGTTTAAACGATGGTTCGGGGTGAGTCCGAAGCAGTGGCGTGGGGGTGATTGCCGGGTTTGAAACGCTGGCGGCCGGCTTTCCTTGTTTTCCCAGACAGCACCGTGATGTGGGAATTAGCTTGCTCATGAAGGGGCTCGGACATTCAGCCACCTTCTCTGGTGACTGATAGGAAGCCTTCGCGAGCAAGCTCGGCTCCCACGGGATAGTGGATTCACTCGATATTTGGGTCGGTTCGCTGGGACTGTGGGAGTGAGCTTGCTCACGAAGAGGCAGGAACAGCCGTTACATCTTCAGTGCCTGAACTGCCGTCTTCGCGAGCAAGCTCGCTCCCACAGGTAATAGCGCGCTCTACTTACGCCCCAAATCCTGCAACCAGTCATTCATGTTTCCCGGCAGCAGCAGTTCGTGGCGGGCGCGGGAGCTGGCGGTGTAGAGCAGTGAGCACACGCTGGCCAGTGAATGGGTCGAGCCCTCGCGCGGTGGGCGCATGAGGTCGCGGGAGAGCAGCACGGAGTCGAATTCCTGATTCTTCACGTCTTCGACTTTCGCCAGTTTGAGGATGGCGGCCGGGTCGTTGCAGAACCGCTGGGTGGTGTCGAGGAAGTCCTGCAGGCGGTTGTCCTGGCCGAGCCACTCGTGCATCGCCTTGAATTCGTGGCTGCCGCCCATGGCCGAGGCCAACGCGTCCCAATAGGCAAACCGGAAGATCAGCCGGTGCTGCGGGCGCAGGTCTTCGCGGTAGAGCAGGTCCAGGCCTTTGACGAACAGCGTGAGGCTTTCAAAGGTGCGCAGGGGCATTTGAAAGCGCGCGCCGGCTTCGGTCAGGCGCTTGAACCAGGCAAACAGGCCCCATTCGTTGGCGACCAGAATCGTCGTGGGTTTTTCCGGAATCGGCATGATGCCGTGGCCAATGATGCGCGTCGGGTGGGGCGCGCGGCCGACGAAACCTTCCTTGATGTCGCTGGGGTGCAATTGAATCATCGGATTGAGCACGTCGGCCATTTGCTTGCCGGCGCGGATCGACTGGGTCATGAAACGCTGGCGAATGAAGCCGCCATGGCGCGGGGTCTTGCCGCTGAGCTGCTGGAATTCGTCGCCCAACGTAATGACCGCCTGGGGGCTGCGGTCGAGGATCTGCACCATCGGCGCCGTCAGTTCATGGCTTTCGTCGATGATGATGTGGCTGTAGTTCTCGGGGATGACTTCGTTGGTCAGCGCCAGGAACTTGATCCGGTGGCTGTTGCGGATCGGCAGACGAATGTGCGGCGCCGACGGCCTGACCGTCTCGCGCCAGAGCAGGCGGCTGTATTCCAGCAGCAGAGCGATGTCCGCCTGACTCGCCGCGTGCCCCAGTGACGGCAAATGCCGCGCCTCGATATTCGCCAGCGGCGACAGGCTGAAACTGTGCACGGTGCTGCGGCAGACCCGCGCCACGTCACGGGGCTGCAGCTTGCCCACCGCCTGCAAATTCAGCCATTGCGCCACTTGCCGGTCATCGACCAGCGAGCTGGCGCCGGTGCGCTGAATGTCGGTGTTGCGCCAGCCGCGCGCCGTCATGTCGCGGTTAAGCAGCAGGTTAGCCATGTGGCCGAAGGTGCACGCGCTGATCCGCGCGTCGGGGTTGGCCTGACGCACCCGCGTCTGAAGCGCGCTCACCTGACCCGGAAAGGTCGCCATGAGCAGGGTTTTTTCCGGGACCAGGACCTCGAAGAACTTCGCCAGCAGGTAGGTCTTGCCCACCCCGGCATAGGCCTGCAGGTGGAACGACTCCTCGTTGCAGACCTTGAACTCGTCGAAGATCCGGCTCTGCTGATCGCTCAGGCGCAGGAGGTCGCCGGACGGCATCACGATCTCGCGGGTCAGTGGCTCCAGTTTGGCGCGATGACGCAGTCCAAAACCGAAGTCCCACTGCCCTTCCCCGTCGAGGTAATCCTGCTGCTCGATATCAGCGTCGTCGAGCAGACTGACGCCGGCAATTTCAAGCACCGAGAGCCCTGCGGCCAGATGGTCGGCGGTGAACCTGCCACGCACCAGATCAGCAAAGCGCCCGCCCGCTTCTTCGACGGAAGCGGCTGCGCGAAGGACATCATCGAGCATGCGTTCGAGCTGTTCGACGGCGGTGTTTTGCGCGACCAGTGCGTTGAGATTGAGCAGCAGCATCAGCGCAGCGAGTTGCGACCGGCCGGCTTGACTCAGGAAATCGTCCAGCGATTCGCCAGCGGCCAGGCCTTTGCACACCTCTTCGGTCAGGGGCAGAAACAGCGACGGCGGTGGCGCGAAGGCAGCGGGTGATCTCATTGCGGGCGTAAGGTCCTGAGCGGCGCGTGGGCGCGGGCAGTCAAAAAGGAGCACAGCTTACTCCTGCCGCCCGATCACCGCCCACTTGCGTGTCGCCGTTACCACGCACGGCCCGTAAGACCGCCGCCTGAATCGGGCCTCACACCCGGCTCTGCTGCTCACCCGCCATGCCCGAACGGGTGTGTTCGGAGCCGCCTTCGGCCACCATCTGTCCGCGGCTTTCGATCCACATCACCAGCGGCGTTTTGTCAGAGCCGTTTTCAGCGACTTTTGGCGCGAGCTGGAAGCAGGCGCTGTCATCGACGCCGGTGTGCTGCACCGCCGCGTTGGCGTGCACGGCGAATCCGGCGAGTGCGAAAGCAACGGCGGACAGGGTGGTCTTGATCGGTGTCATGGTGTGATCCTCATGAAATCTTCAACGGTAATGAGCGAACCGAGCGGCCGGCGACACGTCATCCGCGCGGCCCTAGACTCAGTTGTCCTGCGGGCAGTTCTGGGCCACGGTCTGGTAGTTCAGGGTCTGTTGCTGACCCTGGGAATCGAGGTAGCGCAGATGGGCGTTGACCACGCCGCAGGTCGGGGTTGAGTCGACTTCGGTGGACAGCGCCTTGGCGATGTCCAGGTGGTCGCCGTACATGTAAGCGTGAGCTTGGGCGACGGGCTGGGCGTGTGCAGTCAGGGCGCCGAGACTCAGGGCGGCAAACAGGGTGGCGATGCTGAGGTTCTTCCAGTTCATGATGTTCTCCGGTATCCAAGGTTGTTCGGTTGGGGTTCGAGGCGGTGTGTGTCTGTCGTCTCGATGGGTCCCATTGAACGCCCCGCAGGTATCTCGCTTGTGTCGCGAACGGCCGGAAAATCATCCTTACGTGTCAGCGCCCGCTGCAGATACACAGCGATACATTCGCGCCGAAAAAACCGTCTTTTGCATGCGCATGTATGCCCGGCAGCGCCAGATACAGTGGAATACAAACCCCGGCAGGCAAGTCACGCGCGACTGGTTAAGATGCGCCACACACATGAATACGGGAGCTGGGGCAATGGAGCACGTCGATCACATTCTGATTGTCGATGACGATCGCGAAATTCGAGAGCTGGTGGGCAACTACCTGAAGAAGAACGGCCTGCGCACCACCGTGGTCGCGGATGGCAGGCAGATGCGTTCGTTTCTGGAATCGACGCCCGTCGACCTGATCGTGCTCGACATCATGATGCCGGGCGACGATGGCCTGCTGCTGTGCCGCGAGCTGCGCACCGGCAAGCACAAGACCACCCCCGTGCTGATGCTCACCGCCCGCAGCGACGAAACCGACCGCATCATTGGCCTGGAAATGGGCGCCGACGATTATCTGGTCAAACCCTTCGCCGCCCGCGAACTGCTGGCGCGGATCAATGCCGTGCTGCGCCGCACCCGCATGCTGCCGCCGAACCTGATCGTCACCGAAGCCGGTCGCATGCTGGCGTTCGGCAAATGGAAACTGGACACCACCGCCCGCCACTTGCTCGACGCCCAAGGCACGGTCGTTACCCTCAGCGGCGCGGAATACCGCCTGCTGCGCACCTTCCTCGATCACCCGCAGCGGGTCTTGAGCCGCGATCAGCTGCTGAACCTGACCCAGGGCCGTGACGCCGATCTGTTCGATCGCTCCATCGACCTGCTGGTCAGCCGTCTGCGTCAGCGCCTGGCCGACGACGCCCGCGACCCGGCCTACATCAAGACCGTGCGCAACGAGGGCTACGTGTTCACCTACGCCGTGGAAATTCTCGGGGAAAGCCCATGAAGCTGAGCGTCGGATGGCCGCGCACCCTGGCGTCACGGCTCTCGCTGATTTTTCTGATCAGCCTGGTGCTGGCCCACGGGTTGTCGTTCGGCCTGCAATTCTATGAGCGCTATGAAAGCGCGATGACCACGATGCTCGGCAATATGGAGCGCGACCTCAGCACCACCGTCGCCATCCTCGAACGCCTGCCAGCCGAAGAGCGTCAGGCCTGGCTGCCACGCCTCGAACACCCTACCTACGGCTACATCCTCGGTGCCGGCCAGACCGGGACGCCGGTGGACATGGACAAGGCCCCGATGTCAGTGCATTCGATGCAGGAAAGCCTCGGTCACGATTACGAACTGACGTTCAATAACATCGCCGACAGCCGCCCGCACTATCAGGCCCATCTGACGCTGAAGGACGGCAACCCGCTGACGATCGACGTACGCCCGCAGATCACGCCGCTGTCGCCCTGGCTGCCTTTGTTGTTGATTGGCCAACTCGTGCTGCTGTTTGTCTGCACCTGGCTGGCGGTGCGTACGGCCATTCGCCCGCTGACGCGCCTGTCCCACGCGGTCGACAACCTCGACCCGAACGGAGAAGGCATTCGCCTGGATGAAAGCGGCCCGACCGAAGTGGCCTTCGCCGCCGTGGCGTTCAACACCATGCAGCAACGGATCTCGACCTACGTGAAGGAGCGTATGCAACTGCTGGCAGCGATCTCCCACGACCTGCAAACCCCCATCACCCGCATGAAACTGCGGGCCGAGTTCATGGACGATGGCGTCGAGAAAGACAAACTCTGGAGCGACCTGAGCGAGATGCAGCACCTGGTCCAGGAAGGCGTCGCGTATGCGCGAAGCATGGACACCTCGACCGAGACAGCGCGGCGCGTGGACATGGATTCATTCCTCGACAGCCTGGTGTTCGACTACCAGGACGTCGGCCGCGACGTGCAGTTGAACGGCAAGACCGGCGCCGTCATCGACACCCGCACCCACGCCCTGCGCCGGGTGCTGGTCAACCTGACTGACAACGCGTTGAAGTTCGGTGGAGCGGCAGAGATCCAGGTCATTGCCCACCCCGACCAGAGCCTCTCGCTCCAGGTGCTGGACCGCGGGCCGGGAATTGCCGAAGGGGAATTGTCCGAGGTCATCAAACCCTTCTACCGCGTCGAAAGCTCGCGCAACCGCGATACGGGGGGGACAGGGTTGGGCCTGGCGATTGCGCAGCAATTGACGATCGCACTGGGCGGCACCTTGACCCTGACCAATCGCGAAGGCGGCGGGTTGTGCGCGCAATTGAAGCTGCCCGCGCGGTTGGCGACGGGGGTGGTGAAGATCACGGATATCTAAGGGGTGGTGACGAGGATCATCCCTAGTGGGACCGGCTTTAGCCGGGAAGACGCCGATGTGAGCACCGAACATTCTGCAGTGTGACGCCTGACGCCTTCCCGGCTAAAGCCGGTCCCACTAAAGGCTCGCGCGCACCCTGTGGGACCGGCTTCAGCCGGGAAGACGTCGGCCGCTGCGCCGCGAATCCGGCGAACTCACACCTCGATATCCAGCAACGCCGCCCCCAGCGCTTTGCCGTGGGCATCCAGCGCCAATGATCGCGTGACGCCCCCCTTCAGAATCCCCGGCAGCACAAAATTCAGCGCGTGCACGTTCGGCAGTTCATACCGAAGCACCCGCGAGGCATCGCTCCCCAGCAACTCGGCAAAATGCTCCGCCACCCGCTCGACCGTCAGCACCTCCAACAATCGCGGGTAGTCTTCCGCCTTGAAAGCGATGACCGAAATATTCGAAGTGTCGCCCTTGTCGCCGGTCCGGGAATGGGCCAGTTCGCGCAATTTCACGATGCTCACGATGCGTCCTCCAGATGAACCTGCGCCTTGACGGCATCCCGCTGCATCAGCAGCGACGCCACGGCCACCACTTGCCGCACGCCCTTGGTCGCGCCGCCGCCGCCATAAGGCCCGTTGGTGTAGAGGGTTTCCACTTCATTGCCGATGCGCACGGCTTCGGCCTTGTCTGCACAGCGCGCCGCGACCCGCAGGCGCACCTCCCACGGCTCGGCCGCCGTCCGCGAACCCAGCGCCGCACCGTGCAATGCGTCGACGCCAATCAACTCGGCGCGCACGTCATCGAAGACCACGCCGGTCAGCTGCAAACGCTCCAGCACCACGTCCCGCGCCAGTTGTGCCCGGGCCAGGGCGCCGGGCCCGCCGTAGGAAATCTGCCCTTCGCCCATCCAGCCGTCGAGATAGCCCACCGACACTTTCAGCGTCTCGGGTCGCGCGCGGCCATCCGCTCCCTCAGCCCGCACCTCGTCAGAGGCAACAACGCTAAACGACACGCCGGAAAAATCCGCCGTCACGTCCGGGGTCAGGTACGCCGCCGGGTCGTGCACTTCATAAATCATTTGCTCGGTGCAGGTGGCGGTATCGATCCGCCCGCCGGAGCCTGCGACCTTGCTGATCACTGCCCTGCCCTCGGCGTCTACCTCAGCCAGCGGAAACCCGAGGCGGGCCAGATTCGGCACCTCTTTCACGCCCGGATCAGCAAAGTAACCGCCAGTGATCTGCCCGGCGCATTCCAGCAGATGGCCGATCAGCGTGCCGCGTCCCAGCCGCGTCCAGTCGTCCTCGGCCCAGCCGAATTCGAACAGCTGCGGCGCAAGAAACAACGAGGGATCGGCGACGCGGCCAGTGATCACCACATCAGCATCGGCCTCCAGCGCCTCGACAATCCCCTCGGCACCCAGGTAGGCATTCGCCGAGATCAACCGATCACCCAACGAAACAATTGTCGCGCCGTTATCCAGCATCTGTTCAGGACTCGCCTTTAGAACAGCGAGCACGTCATCCCCCGTCACCGCCGCGACCTTCAGCCCGTGCAGCCCCAACTCGACCGCGATGCGGCGCACTTCCCGCGCCGCCGCCAGCGGATTGGCCGCGCCCATGTTGCTGATCAGCCGGAGCCGCCGCTGCCCGGCTTCACGTCCGCGCCCCACGAAAGGCAGCACGCGACGCATGCGCTCGTTCAAAAGCGGGTCGAAACCGGCTTCGGGATCGCTGAGCCGCGCTTGTTGTGCGAGGGCAATGGTGCGCTCGGCCAGGCACTCGAAAACCAGGTAATCCAGTTCGCCCTTCTCAGCCAATTCAACGGCGGGCTCGATACGGTCACCGGAATAACCGGCGCCGGAGCCGATACGTAATGTCTTCATTTAAAACACTCCCAGCAACAGTGCGGTCAGGGTCATCAGCACCGATGCGGCAAACAGAAACGGAATGGTGAAGCGCTGGTGGTCGGCCAGTTCGACCTTGCACAGCCCGACCAGCAGGAAGGTGGCCGGCGTCAGCGGGCTGACCGGGAAACCGGTGGTGTGCACGCCCAGCAGCGAGGCCTGGGCCACTTGCAGCGGATCAACGCCCAGGGAGCGGCCGACTTCGGCAATCACCGGCATCACGCCGAAATAGAAGGAATCGGGGTCGAACAGCAAACTGAGCGGCATGGACAGGAAGCCCACCACCATCGGAATCAACTTGCCGTGGCCGGCCGGGATTTGCGCCACCGCCACTTCGGCCATGGCCTTGAGCATGCCGGTGCCTTGCATGATCCCGGTGAACACCCCGGCCGCCAGAAGAATGCTGGCCATGGTCAAGGCGGTCTTGGCGTGGGCATCGATGCGCGCGCGCTGGGCGTCGACGTTGGGGTAGTTGATGCACAACGCCAGCACCGTGCCGACCATGAACATCACCACCGGATCGACCCAGCCGGAAATCATCACCGCCATGACCACAATGGTCAGCACCAAGTTGAGCCAGAACAGACGCGGCCGGCGCAGCACCGCTTCCTGCTCGGTGAGCACACGCTGCGGCACCACGTCGATGTGCTCGGCCGTGGTTTGAAAACGGCCCAACCCCAGGCGCTTTTCCTCACGTCGCCCGAGCATCCAGGCGCAGAAGAAAACAAAGGCCAGGCCGACGATCTGCACCGGAATCAGCGGCTGGAACAGCTCGGACACCGGCACATGCAGCGCCGCCGACGAGCGCAGCACCGGCCCGGTCCACGGCAGGAAATTCACCCCCGCCGCCATGGCCGCGACGCAGGCCAGAATCCGCCGATCAATACCCAGCCGCGTGTACAGCGGCAGCATTGCCGGAATCGTCACCAGAAAGGTCACCGCGCCGGAACCGTCGAGGTGCACCAGCAACGCCAGGAGCGCAGTGCCGACGACAATCCGCGTAGGACGCGTGCCCACCGTGCGCAGGATGCGGTCGATGATCGGGTCGAGCATGCCGGCGTCGGTCATCACGCCGAAGAACAGAATGGCGAACACGAACATGCCGACCACCGGGGCGACGTTCTTGATGCCGGTGATGATGAAGCCGCTGGTTTGCAGGCCGAATCCGCCGATCAATGCGGCGATGATCGGCAAGGCAATCAGGGCGACCAGGGGCGAGAGGCGCTTGCTCATGACGGCGGCGAGCAGGCAGAGGATGGTAATGACACCAAGGGTGGCGAGCATGGTTTGATCCTTCGTCATCCCTGACCGGCGGGCGGCGGGACGAGCTGTTGTTGTTTTCAGCGAGTATCGAAACGGGGGTAAGCTTTGTAAATTGAAATGTTCGGCGCCCTGCGTTCGGAAAAACCGAATGACGCCACGACAAGAAGCATTGGAAATCAGCGCCATGAAAAACTCGATTCAGCACATCCGCGCGTTCCTGACCGTCGCCCACACCGGCAGCTTTGCCAAGGCGGCGCTGGAGCTGAACCTGTCGCCGTCCGCCCTGACCGTGCAGATCCAGCAGCTGGAAGAATGGCTCGGCGTTGCCCTGCTGGAGCGCAGCCCGCGCCAGGTCAGCCTGACCGCTGCGGGTCAGAACAATCGCGGGCCCATGGAGAAACTGCTGCTGGACCTGGACAACATCATCAGCGGCTCGCGGGATCTGGCCGCGCTGCGTCGGGGCGTGGTGACCATCGCCGCCCTGCCGTCGATGGGTTCCGGCACGCTGCCGCCCATTCTGAAAACCTTTCGCGAGCAGTTCCCTGGCGTCGAAGTGCGCTTGCGTGACGTGGTCGCGCAGCGGATTGATGCGCTGGTGCGCGAGGGCGAAGTGGATTTCGGGCTGGGGGTGCGGGCGCGCATGGGCCACGGGCTGGCGTTCGAGGTGGTGATGGTCGACCGCCTGAGTCTGTTTGTTCCCGCTGACCATCCGCTGGCACGGGAGCGTTCGGTCACCCTGCAGGCGCTGGCGGGACAGCCGATCATCCTCACCGGTCGCGACAGCAGCGTGCGTGAGCGGGTGGAGCAATTGTTTGCTGAAGAAGGACTTGTGCTGACGCCCGGGCTGGAAGCGAACTACATGTCGACGGTCATGGCGCTGGTGCGGCACGGCCTGGGGATGACCTTGCTGCCGGAATCCGCCGACGAAGGCCGCGGCGATTTGACGCAGGTGCGGGTCGAGCATCCTGGGGTGTGTCGGGAGATCGGGCTGATTACCCGTGCTGGCTCGGACCTGAGCCCGGCAGCGCTGCGCTTCGTCGAGACCCTGAAAGCCGCGCTGTGAACGCTAAAACGCTCTGACCGCTTGCGCGCTTAAAGCTTCCAGCTCCCTCACTGCCTGAACCCCGGCTGAACACCTGCACAACAAGCAGGGTTTTGCAAAAAAACCAGTGCACGCATTCAATAATGAGTATCATTATGTTACACAGTGGCTGAATGCGAATGGCTACCCGACGCATTCACGTCGCACACCCTATCAGATATGCACCGGTGATAAATGCTCGTTCCTTTTTTGATCATGCTGCGCGAAGGGATTGAAGCCGCGCTTATCGTTGGCATCATTGCCAGTTACCTGAGACAGACCGGCCGCGGCGAGTGGATGCCTGCGGTGTGGATCGGCGTGTTCCTGGCGGTCGCCCTGGCGCTGTTCGTCGGCGGTGGTCTGGAGATGGTCAGCGCTGAATTCCCGCAAAAGCAGCAGGAATTGTTCGAAGGCATCGTCGGCCTCGTCGCCGTGGTCATCCTCAGCTCGATGGTCGTGTGGATGCGCAAAGTCGCGCGCTCGGTCAAGCATGACCTGCACCAGTCCCTGGACGCCGCTCTGGCCGGGTCGAGAAACCAGACCTACGCGCTGATCGGCATGGTGTTCTTCGCCGTCGCCCGTGAAAGCCTCGAAACCGTGTTCTTCCTGCTCGCCGTGTTCCAGCAGAGCGAAGGCGTGTCAGGCCCGCTGGGTGCGCTGTTCGGCCTGATCATCGCGGTGTGCATCGGCGTCGCGATCTATAAAGGCAGCATGCGCCTGAACCTGAGCAAGTTCTTCCGCTACACCGGCCTGTTCATCCTCGTCGTCGCGGCGGGCATTCTGGCCAACTCCGTGCGTTCGCTGCATGAAGCCGGGGTCTGGAACCACTTCCAGGACGTGGTCTTCGACATCAGCGCGATCCTTCCGATGGACGGCCCGACCGGTTCGGTGCTGGCCGGCATGTTCGGCTATCAGGATGCGCCGACCGTCAGCGTGCTGGTGGCGTACCTGGCCTACCTGATCTTTGCGCTGTTCCTGTTCTTCAAGCCCCAGGCGCGGGTGGTGAGTCTGCCCACCCGCCCGGCCCATGAACACGGTCACACTTCTTCGGTTACGCATTCAGTTACGAACAAATAAGGGCTCCCATGAACTCCACTGCCAACGGCCTTCCTCCCAAGAAAGCCAAGCCCCCTCGCGCCTTGCAGTTCGCCGTTGCAGGCTCGGTGATTTTGATGATCGCCGCCGGCGCCATGTTTTATTTCGCCTCCCAGGCCGCGCAGCAAAAGCGCATCGCCAACAGCGGCAATGAAACCGTCGTGACCATCAACGCCAAAAGCTGCGAGCCGAATTCGATCACCGTGCCGGCCGGGAAGAACGCTTTCCGCATCGTCAACGCTTCGGATCGCGCCGTGGAATGGGAAATCCTCGACGGCGTGCTCGTGGTGGAAGAACGCGAAAACATCGTTCCGGGCCTGAGCCAGATCATCAACGCCAACCTGCAGCCGGGCGACTACGCCATCACCTGCGGCCTGCTGAGCAACCCGCGCGGCACCCTGCACGTGACGCCGACCGCTGAATCCGATGCCGCTGCCAAAGCGCGTCCGTCGATGGTCGCCTTCATCGGCCCGCTGTCCGAATACCGCGTCTACCTGAGCACCCAGAGCAGCGCGCTGATCCGCGCGGTCAACGATCTGCAACAAGCCATCGACAGCGGCGATCTGGCCCAAGCGCAGAAAGCCTACGCGCCGGCCCGTGCTGCCTATCAGCGCATCGCCCCTGCGGCCCAGCGGCTGTCCGAGCTGGACAACGCGATCAACGCCCGCGCCGATTACTACGAAAAACGCGAGCAGGACCCGGGCTTCGGCGGCTTCCACCGCCTGGAATTGGGCCTGTTCTCGCAGAAATCCGTCGACGGCCTGACGCCGGTCGTGCAGAAGCTGCAAACCGACATCGCCAGCCTGAAACAGCAATTGCTGGCCCAGAGCATTGCCCCGGAACAACTGGCGAGCATGGTCGTGCGCAACATGCGCAGCATCGCCGAAGTCCGCAGCAACGGCGAAGAAGAACGCTACAGCCACCTCGACGTGAACGGCTTTGCCGCCAACCTCGAAGGCACGCGCAAGGTCATCGACCTGCTGCGTCCGCTGCTGGCCAAGTCCTCCGGCGACGTGCTGAAAAAGATCGACACCGCGAGCACCGCCCTGGATGACCAGTTGCTGATGCTCAAGACCGCCGACGGCTTCAAGCCGTACGACCAGGTCAGCACCGAACAACGAAAACAAGTAGCAGACAAGGCCAAGGCACTGGCCGACGCACTCGATGGAATCGATCCGGCCCTCGGCCTCTCAGGCCTGTGAGCGTGCCCAGGCGGGTGCCCAATGCACCCGCCCGGCCCTGAAACCAGAGCGAAGACAGCATTCACATGAAAGACTCCGATTCAAAAAACGCGCCGATCTCCACTGACCGTCGCCGCGTCCTGCTGGGCCTTGGCGCTGCAGGCGCAGCGGTGGCCGGTGCCAGCCTGACCGGCAACGCGTTCGCCGCCACCGCGCCGGCGCAGGTCACCGAAGCACCGAAAAGCGAAAAAACCCAGGACCACAACGCGTTCCACGGCCCGCATCAGAGCGGCATCGTCACCCCGCGCCCAACCGCCGGGATGATGGTCTCCTTCGACGTGCTGGCCCAGGACCGCGAAGACCTTGAGCGCATGTTCCGCACGCTGAACGAGCGCATTGCGTTTCTGATGACCGGCGGCCCCGTGCCCCAGGTCGACCCGAAACTGCCGCCACTGGATTCCGGCATCCTCGGCCCGGTGGTCACGCCGGACAACCTGACCATTACCGTGTCGGTGGGTGACTCGCTGTTCGACGACCGCTTTGGTCTGGAACCCGTCAAGCCCAAGCGTCTGCAGCGCATGGTCGGTTTCCCCAACGACGCCCTGGAAGCCGATTGCTGCCACGGCGATTTGAGCATTCAGTTCTGCTCGAACGCCCCGGACAGCAACATTCACGCCCTGCGCGATATCGTGAAAAACCTGCCGGACCTACTGCTGGTGCGCTGGAAACAGGAAGGCACCGTGCCCGCGCAAGCCCCGCTGAAACCGGGCCAGCCGCCGGAAAGCGCGCGCAACTTCCTGGGCTTCCGCGACGGCTCGGCCAACCCCGATTCGAACAACCAGAAGACTATGAACGAGCTGGTCTGGGTGCAACCGGGCAGCGACGAACCGGCCTGGGCCGCCAACGGCAGCTATCAGGCGGTGCGCATCATCCGCAACTTCGTCGAGCGCTGGGACCGTACCCCGCTGCAGGAGCAGGAATCGATCATCGGCCGGGTCAAAACCACCGGCGCGCCGATGCATGGCAAGACCGAAACCGACGTCCCGGATTTCACGAATGATCCTGAAGGCAAGGTCACCAAGCTGGACGCGCACATCCGCCTGGCCAACCCGCGCACGGCCGAAACCCAGCGCAACCTGATCCTGCGTCGCCCGTTCAACTACTCGAACGGCGTGAACAAGAACGGTCAGCTGGACATGGGTCTGCTGTTCATCTGCTATCAGGCGGACCTGGAGAAAGGCTTCATTACTGTGCAGACGCGCCTCAACGGCGAGCCGCTTGAGGAGTACCTCAAGCCGGTGGGCGGCGGGTATTTCTTCACCCTGCCGGGCGTGGTCGACAGCAACGATTTCATTGGCCGGTCCTTGCTGGCCGCCTCTGCCCACACAACAAAAACTGCCTGACAACCCTTACCTCACAGGAAGAGCTCTATGAAAAAGTCGCCCCTCGCTTTGTTGCTGACCTTTGGCCTGTTGCAGACATCGATGTCCGCGTTCGCCGCCACCGCGCCGCTGGATCTGGTCACGCCGGTTTCGGATTACAAGATCTATGTGACCGAGAACGTCGACACCCTGGCCGCCGACACGCAGAAGTTCACCGACGCGATCAAGAAGGGCGACCTGGCGACGGCGAAAAAGCTGTTCCCGACCACGCGTCTGTCGTACGAGTCGATCGAGCCGATCGCCGAACTGTTCAGCGACTTGGACGCGTCGATCGACTCCCGCGAAGACGATCACGAAAACGGCGTGAAAGCCGACGACTTCACTGGCTTCCACCGTCTGGAATATGCGTTGTTCTCGCAGAACACCACCAAGGATCAGGGCGTGTTCGCGGACAAGCTGTTGGCTGACGTGAAAGAGTTGCAGTCGCGTATCGCTGGCATCACCTTCCCGCCAGAGAAAGTCGTGGGCGGTGCTGCTGCGCTGATGGAAGAAGTGGCGGCGACGAAGCTGTCGGGCGAGGAAGATCGTTACAGCCATACCGATCTGTATGACTTCCAGGGCAACGTTGACGGTTCGAAGAAGATCGTTGATCTGTTCAAGCCGCAGCTGGAGCAGTCGGACAAGGCGTTCGTGGCGAAGGTCGAGAAGAACTTTGCGACCGTGGACAAGATCCTGGCGAAGTACAAGACCAAGGACGGTGGCTACGAGACGTACGATAAGGTGAAGGAGCAGGATCGCAAGGCGTTGGCAGGTCCGGTCAATACGTTGGCTGAAGACCTGTCGCAGATGCGCGGGAAATTGGGCCTGAACTGATTCGTCAGGTACTCAAGAGCCCGCTTGCCGAGAGATCGGCAGGCGGGCTTTTTCATGGGCACGCCGGTTGTTGGATGGCGCTCTATCCATTATTTGTGTGTACGTGAATTAGGGTTCCGCCCTTACGGCGGGTCACTTTTTCCAACAGCCGAAAAAGTAACCAAAATGGCCGTGCTCCTGGTTTGGCCCCTCCTCCGTCGGGGTTCCTTCACTCCGGTCCCGCTCCGTGGGCCCGCGCCGAACGGGCATCCATGCCCTGACGGCGCTCTCGCCGCATCCATGCGGCTCGGCCCACTCCGCGAAACCTGCGTTCAGCCTGCACCCAAGTCGCGATTGGCGGTGTTTGAGCCTTTTGTGTCCGAAGATCAAAAGCAGATCAAGGGCTTCCCGGCTGAAGCCGGTCCTACGGTGACCGCGGTGTTTGTAGGACTAGCTTTAGCCGGGAAGAGGCCGGATTGTTCGCTATCAGTTTTGCGGCGTGACGATCAGACTATTACAACGGTGATTGTGAAATGAATTCTATAAAAAACACTACAAAGGCCTATGTTGTGGAAGCTGCGCTTTCGGAAATAGTAGTGAGAGTCATAGATGAGAGTGTGATTGAACGACTCGTAGCGTTAGGTTTCGTCGCTGCGCCAGAAAAAGAAGAGAAAATGATGTCTTTGGTAACACTAAATCAAAGCTCTAGAGTAATGGTTTTTGAAAGGTTGCGAGATGAGGGAGTTTGCTTTTCCGCTGGCCCAGGCTGGTGTCCTGCCGAGGTATTTGAATTCCTGAGAGAGAATAAGATGCTGAGCGGCCCGTACCGCAAGATAGTATGGCGCGGGCCTGGTGAGCCGCAAATAATCGAAAACTGCTAGTGAATACTTCAAGGCACCTGATAACCATCACTTTTTACGGCATGACGATCGACGCCTTCCCTGCTGAAGCAGGTCCTACAGGACACCGCGTGCATTCAGTGGGACCGGCTTCAGCCGGGAATGGACGCGGAGCGTCCTGGGATGCATACCCACGCGGAGCGAGGGCACGATCAGCAAAGCAGGTCCCACGGGGTGTACGCGGTGCATTCAGTAGGACCGGCTTCAGCCGGGAAGAGGCCAGCCCAGGCGCCAGCATTTTTGCTGATCGCACACCCATCCTGTGGGAGCGAGCTTGCTCGCGAATGCTGCATTTCAAACACCAATTATTCGGCGGATGTACCAATGCCTTCGCGAGCAAGCTCGCTCCCACAAGTCCCCAGCATTCTTAGCCCGCAATCCGCCCTTGATCCGCTCTTGATCTGCTTCTGATCTGCTCTTGATCTTCCTACGCAAAAAGATCAAACACCGCCAATCGCGACTTGGGTGCAGGCCGAACGCAGACGACGCGGAGTGGGCCGAGCGGCATGGATGCCGCGAGAGCGCCGCTAGGACATGGATGTCCGGTCGGCGCGGGCCCACGGAGCGTCGTCGAAGTGAGGGTATTCCGACGAAGGAGGGGCCCAACCAGGAGCAAGCACCCTTGGTTACTTGGGGTGCTTTTCCAAGTAACTCGCCGAAGGCGAAACAGTCTGCCCCCAGGCAGACGCCCTTGATCTTGCTTCAAAGATCTCAAGCCAGACTAGATCCCGCTAAACCAGTTATACCCCTGATCCTCCCAATACCCCCCGGGATTCTCATTACTCACCACAATCTCGACGATATGCTTCGGATTCTTGAACCCCAGCTTCGTCGGCACCCTCACCCGCAACGGATAACCATACTCCGGCGGCAGCGCCACCTCGGCAAAGTCCAGCGCCAGCAACGTCTGCGGATGCAACGCCGTCGGCATGTCCAGACTCGAGTAATACCGATCCGCGCACTTGAACCCGACAAACTTCGCCGTCGTATCCGCCCCCACATGCTCCAGGAACGTACGCAGCGGCACACCGCCCCACTGCCCGATCGCGCTCCACCCCTCAACACAGATCAGGCGCGTGATATCGCTGCGCTGGGGCAACTTGCGCAACCCCTCCAGCGTCCACGGCGCCTTGTCGCGCACCAACCCCGACACACCCAGCTTCCAGTCCGCCGTGTCCAGCTCCGGAATATCATCCTCGCTGTAAAACGCATTGAACGGAAACGGATTACGGACCTGATCCTTGCTGAACGTCGGCGCCAGTTTCTGCCCGCTGAACAGCCAGGCCTGAACCCGGTCGTTCCAGCGCGACATGCTCCACAGCACCTTATCCACCTGATCGCCGTCCTGCAGGTTGCAACCGGTGAGCATCGCCATCGCGCCCACGGTCAGCCCGCCCTTGAGGAAATGCCGACGCTGCAGGCTCTCCAGCTGGATCTGTTGCGCCGGCTCCAGCTTGATGCGCGCAATGGCGCGTTTTTTAGGCTCAATCATGCTCGACCTTCCCGCTCTCAATCCCACGCGTACCGCCGGTGATCATCGGCATCAGGGTTTTCGGCACCATCAGCACCAGGGCCAGATGCACCACCACGAACGCGCCAATGAACGCCATCGCCGCAAAATGCACGTAACGGGCGAAGTCGTATCCGCCGAACACAGCGGTCAATTCCTGCAACTGAATGGGCTTCCAGATCGCCAGCCCCGTGAGCACGATCAACACGCCGGCAGCCAGCACCAGCCAATACATCAGGCGCTGCACGGCGTTGTAGACGCCCTTCTCGTGCTTGAGACGAAAGCGCAGCGCGTCAAGCATGTCGCGCTTGACCGCTGTGGGGGTGACCGGCAGGAAGTCGCGCTTGAAATGCCGCGTGAACAGGCCATACAGCACGTAGATCAGGCCGTTGATCACCAACAGCCACATCACTGCGAAGTGCCACGCCAGCGCGCCGCCCAGCCATCCGCCCAGGGTGAAATCCCGGGGGAAGGAGAAGCGGAACAGCGGCGACGCGTTATAGATGCCCCACCCGCTCATGAACATGCAGACCATGCCGAAGGCATTGATCCAGTGGGTCAGGCGGATGGGCCATGGATGAATTCTGGTTTTTTTCATGGGGCGAGACTCATCACGGATTCGGTGAGCGCGGCGCCGTGAGACGCCGCAACCCGCTTACATCGGCGGCTGGAAGCCGTCTTTGCCGACCGCGACACCGCGTGCGGTCTTGCCGTCTTCGCCCGGGAACACGACGATTTTCGCGCCCTTGACCAGCTCATCGACCTTGCCCGGCTGAACGTAGGCGATTGGTACGTCTTCCGGCACGACCAACTGCTTCTCGCCGCCTTTGTAGCCGACGCTCAAGGTACGACCGTTGGCCTTGCCGCTCAGTTTGCCAACGGTGCCATTGGTCATGGTGCCGGTGCTGCCGTCAGCGTTTTCCCAACCGTAGTGGCCTTCACCGCTGCCTTTCAGGCTGGGTTCGAACACGGTCACTTCCAGGGCTTTCAGCGTGCCGTCGGCTTGTGGGGTCGCGGCGGAACCGATGAAGCTGTCCGCTTTGATCGACGCGATATCAGTCTTGGAGACCAGACGGATGCCGGTCTTGTCGGTCAGGCCGATGCTCTGATGGGCGCCGGAACGGGTGGTGAAATTCAGGGTGTTGCTGTCGACGCTGTCGACCGTCCCGCGCAGTGGCTTGACCACAGGCATGTCACCCGCCGCCATGCCGGCGGCAGAGGCCATGACGGCGGCGCTGAGCATGAGCATGCCGAACGTAGTGGTCAGGGCTGTCTTCATTTTCATCGGTGGATTCCTTCAGGCAGTTGGGAAAGTTGAAGCTGAACGTCATGTGTTGCATGACCACCATCCTGTACCCGTAACCGGCACCCGACAATGACCGCCCGATTACATTTTTGTCATTCGGGCGGCAGGTTCGTCACGATGCCGATCAATGACAAAAATGTAACCGACCGCGCGCCATCCGTTGGTTACACTCCACATCCGGCGCGGCCTGCAGCCCTTCGCGCCTGTTCTGACCCAATCTGATGAATCATCCGACACCCCACGCCGGCGACGCTGCCAATGACGTGAAGCGAGCCTGACCGACGATGCACATTCTGCTTATCGAAGACGACACTAAGACCGGCGAGTACCTGAAGAAAGGTCTTACCGAGTCCGGTTACAAAGTCGACTGGACCCAGCACGGCACCGACGGCCTGCACATGGCCCTTGAGCACAGCTACGATTTGCTGGTGCTCGACGTCATGCTGCCCGGCATCGACGGCTGGCAGATCATCGAAATCCTGCGGGCGAAGCAGGATGTGCCGGTGCTGTTTCTCACCGCCCGGGATCAGTTGCAGGACCGCATTCGGGGCCTGGAACTGGGCGCCGACGATTACCTGGTCAAGCCGTTTTCCTTCACTGAATTGCTCTTGCGCATCCGCACCATCCTGCGTCGCGGCGTGGTGCGCGAGGCCGATCATTTTCATCTGGCCGATCTGGAACTCGACCTGCTGCGCCGTCGGGTCACGCGCCAGCAACAGGTCATTACCCTGACCAACAAGGAATTCGCGCTGCTGCATCTGTTTCTGCGCCGCGAGGGTGACGTGCTGTCGAGGGCGCAGATCGCTTCGGAAGTGTGGGACATGAATTTCGACAGCGACACCAACGTCGTCGACGTGGCGATCAAGCGCCTGCGCAGCAAGGTCGACACGCCCTACCCGATCAAACTCATCCACACCGTGCGCGGCATCGGTTACGTCTGCGAGGTGCGGCCATGCGAGCCCGACGCCAGCCATCCCTGACCCTGCGCGCGACCCTGGCGTTTTCGGTGGTGGCCATGCTCGCCGTCGCCAGCGCCGGCATGTACCTCTACGAGACCATGAAGGGCGCGGTCATGACCCGCAGCGACCATGCGGTGCTGGCGCGGCTGGACCACTTTCGCAAACTGCTGCAATACGACCTGACCCTGACCACGCTGCAAAGCAGCCCGCAGCTGTTCGAGAACATGCTCGACAGCGAGGACGACATTTTCATCATCGCCGAGCCGGGCAAGCCCGCAGTGATCATGGTCAATCCACTGCACGCGCCGCTGCCGCCGATGCCGGTGGTGCCAGCCGACATGCCGCTGAGCGTGGCCGACATGCGCAGCGGCATGCTGGATTCAGGGGTGCCGATGCGGGCGGCGACGGTTGAAGCCGTGTCCGGCGGCAAGACTGTGCATCTGACGGCGGCGCACATCGCGGTCAAGGAAATGGCCACCCTGGCGGGCTTCCGTAACCGCATCCTGTTCGCCGTGGCGCTGGCCTTCGTGCTCACGGCGCTGCTCGGTTATGTGTTGCTACGCAGAGGGCTGCGGCCGCTGCGCAGGATGGCCAGCCACGCGGCGGCCATCACTCCGGCGCAACTGGACAGCCGCATGGACAACCGCGACACGCCGGTCGAGCTGCAGCAACTGGGCGAGGCGTACAACGCGATGCTCGACCGGCTTGCCGATGGCTATCAGCGGCTGACTCAGTTTTCCGCCGACCTGGCCCATGAAATTCGCACGCCTGTGGGTTCGCTGATGGGGCATTGCCAAGTGGCGCTGCGGCAACCGCGCACCCAGGATGAATACCAGGCGTTACTGGCCTCGAATCTGGAGGAGCTGGAACGCATCTCGCGGATGGTCGAAAGCATCCTGTTCCTCGCGCGCGCCGATGAAGCGCAAGCCGCGCTCAATCGCCAGACGCTGGACCTGGCGGACGAGATGCAACGGGTTACGGGCTATTTCGAAGGGCTGGCGGAAGAACGGGACATCGCCCTGCACACCGAAGGCGACGCTCGGATTGAGGCTGATCCTCTGTTGCTGCGCAGGGCGCTGAGCAATCTGGTGGCGAACGCGATTCGCTACGCCGATGAACGCAGCATCATCGATGTTCGTGTGGTTGAAAGTGCCAGGCACTGCCGCATCGAAGTAGAGAACCAGGGCCCGACGCTGGACGACGCGACCCTGGGCAAACTGTTCGACCGCTTCTACCGCGGCGATGCCTCACGCCACCAGAGCTCCGACTCCAACGGACTGGGCCTGGCGATCGTCGCCGCGATCATGCAGCTGCATGGCGGCGAAGTGACGGTCAACCAACCGACGCCGGGACGGATCTGTTTCGGGCTGGTGTTTCCACGATAGCGCGCAGCGCAATTGCCACCCAACAGGGCGAGTTCGTATCTTTAGCGGTCGGAATTAAGCCTTCGCGAGCAAGCTCGCTCCCACAAGATCATGATTCTGCCTGAGATATCCGGCATGTCGCAGAACCTGTGGGAGTGAGCTTGCTCACGAAGAGGCCGGGACATTCAGCCACATTTTCTGAAGCTAACACTCAGTCTTCGCGAGCAAGCTCGACTCCCACGGGATGGTGGTTCACCTCGGAATTTCAGGTTGCTGCAGAACCTGTGGGAGTGAGCTTGCTCACGAAGAGGCCGGTACATCCGCTAGATCTTCAGCGGTTGGAATTAAATCTCCGCGAGCAAGCTCGTTCCCACCGGATCGGTGATCGACTCGGAATCTTGGTCACGCTGCAGAACCTGTGGGAGTGAGCTTGCTCGCGAAGGGGCCGGTACATCCACTACATATCCAGTGGTTGAAATACCGTATTCGTGAGCAAGCTCCCACAAGGGCGGTGTTTAAGGCGAGACAGCAGTCTGCCCCAAGCCTCACGCTTTCTTGTCGTGGGTCGCCTGCAGTTTGTAGAACGTCGCTGCGCCGCCTTCGGTGGCGTAGCCGGTGTTGTCCTGGGTGTACACGCCGGCCTTGAAGTACAACGGCTTGCCGCTCCACGACGGATCGAGCTTGGTGCCCCATTGCATCTCGTGGGCGTTGACCGTGAGGTTGCCGGCGGCGGTCAGGTGGATGGTGTAGGTGAAGCGCTCCTTGAGCAGCACGCCGGTCGCGACCTGAATCACCTCGGGCTCGGAGGTCGGCGTCAGGCGAAACTTGACGACGATGTTGCCGCTCTTGAGTTTTTCCTTGTACTGGTACTCAAGCTTGATCAGCGGCTCGGTGCTGCCATAGCAGTGGATCTGGCCGATGACGATCTTGCCCGTCGATGGCACCTGGTCCACGGTCAGCGCCGCGCGCAGGAAATTGTCCGCCTGGGAGTAAACCCAGTTGTGCACCGCACCGTTGGCGTAGGTCTCACGCAATTCGGTACGGGGATAGATCGCGTTGTCAGTCCTTGACCCGGTCACCGGTGCCCAGAAGAACAAAGTGTCCCCTGAACGGAAGTAACCATCCTTGTAGCCGGCCACCAGTTTTGGCGTGTCGATGGTGGCGGCGGGGATACCGACCGGTACAGAAAGATTCCAGATGGCGAGATCAATCATGGTGCACTCATGGTGCGCGATGCGCACAGCAAAGGAGGTGTCTGGAACAGGCCTGTCACTGCCGTTCCCGTCATCTTTGCTATCGGCTGAACCGTTTGATCTTTAGTCGTCCCCGGAGTCAAGAAACCGCCGAGCCACCTGAAGAGGCGTATAAGGCCAGCACAATGCCAGTACTGGGTAAAAGTGGCCCATTGCCTTCCAGATTTGCCCAGCCAGCGTAAACCGGGCGATGAAGGCTAATTATTTGGCGCCATTTTTTTGGAGGACACTTAGACGGCCCTCAAAAAAATAGTTCAGCTGGCGAGCACCCACCCGACAGACGGTACGATAAATTCCTTCACTCGTACCCTCTTCCATCGTGCTCCGCGGTCCTAAGCGCTTGGCGCGTCCCTCCCGTTCAACTGAAAATCCGGACACGCCGGCCTGCGACAATCCGCCGGGCGCGTCTGCCAACATTCCATTTGACGAGACCAGGGTGTAACAAGATATTATTAGTTAGCAGCCTAATAATGCAGCGCCTAATCATTTAGCTCCTAACCAAACCCACACCGCCCCAATGGCCTTTTCATGAACCCTGACACCCTGCAAATGCGCATCACCGGCGGCGTCGTCGCGGCCTCCCGGCAGTGGCGCCGCGTCTGCCAGACCACGTTGATGAACGTCGGCGTGAGCGAAGCCTGCGCGGGCCCGTTGCTGATGATCGCGCGCCTGGGTGAGGGCGTGCGCCAAGTGACGGTGGCCCAGGCCTGCGGGCTGGAAAGCCCGTCACTGGTGCGCCTGCTTGATCAACTGTGCAAAGCCGGGCTGGTGCAGCGCACCGAAGACCCCACTGACCGCCGCGCCAAGGCCTTGAGCCTGACCGACGAGGGCCGCGCTTTGGCCAATTCCATCGAGGAAGAGCTGATCCGCCTGCGCCGCGACATCTTCAGTCACGTCGACCCGGCGGATCTTGAGGCGACGTTGCGCGTGTTCAACGCCATTGCCCAGGCCACACCGATGGCGCCGGATTCGTCATCTTGAGCGGCCTGTTCAAAGGCTTTTTCGACGGAGTACCGCCGGGCCGCGACTGGTTCTACGGCGTCCGCACGTTCGCGGCTTCGATGCTGGCGCTGTACATCGCGCTGATGATGGAACTGCCACGCCCTTACTGGGCGATGGCAACGGTGTACATCGTCTCCAGCCCGTTCGTGGCGCCGACCAGTTCCAAGGCGCTGTACCGCGCCGCCGGCACCCTGCTTGGCGCCGCCGCTTCGGTGGTGCTGGTGCCGATGTTCGTGCAGACGCCGTTTTTGCTGGCGGTGGTCATCGCGCTGTGGACCGGCACCCTGCTGTTTTTGTCCCTGCATTTGCGCACCGCCAACAGCTACGCGCTGATGCTGGCCGGCTACACCATGCCGCTGATTTCCTTTCCCGTGGTCGACAACCCGCAGGCGGTGTTCGACATCGCCGTCTCGCGCACCGAGGAGATCTTCCTCGGCATCGTCTGCGCCGCCGTGGTCGGCGCGATGTTCTGGCCACGTCGGCTGGCACCGGTGCTGGTGGATGCCATGGGCAAGTGGTTCAAGGACGCCTCGGCTTACAGCGATCTATTTCTCTCCCGCAGCGCCACGCCGGAAGCGGTCGGCGGCCTGCGCACGGCCATGGTCGGCACCTTCAACAGCCTGGAACTGATGATTGGCCAGTTGCCCCATGAAGGCGCCCATCGCCAGACCGTGCGCAACGCCAAAGAGCTGCGCGGCCGGATGATTCACCTGCTGCCGGTGATTGATGCCCTGGACGATGCCCTTTGGGCGCTGGAGCGGCGCTCGCCCGAGCATGTCGCTGACCTTGCGCCGCTGTTGATCGAGTGCCGCGACTGGGTCGAGCAGACCGCCGAAGGCGCGCCGATCAAGTATTGGAAAGCGCTGCACGCCGAGCTCGACCGCCTGCAACCGACACCCGCGCAGATCGACGATCGCCGGCAACTGCTGCTGTCGAACGCGCTGTATCGGCTGCGCGAATGGATCGACTTGTGGCAGGACTGCCGCAGCCTGCAACACGCCATCGAGACTGACGATCACTCGGCATGGCGCGCGGTGTACCGCCATTGGCGGCTGGGGCGACTTTCGCCGTTCCTCGATCGCGGGATGATGCTGTACTCGGTGGCGACCTCGGTCAGCGCCATCATCGTCGCGTCAGTGCTGTGGATCATGCTGGGCTGGCAAGACGGCGCGAGCGCGGTGGCGCTGGCGGCGGTGTCGTGCAGCTTCTTCGCGGCGATGGACGACCCGGCGCCGCAGATCTACCGCTTCTTCTTCTGGACCATGATGTCGGTGATCTTCGCCAGCCTCTATCTATTCGTGGTGCTGCCCAACCTGCACGACTTCCCGATGCTGGTCCTGGCGTTTTCGGTGCCGTTTATCTGCGTTGGCACCCTCACCGTGCAGCCGAAGTTCTACCTCGGCACGCTGCTGACCATCGTCAATACCTCGTCCTTTATCAGCATCCAGAGCGCCTACGACGCCGACTTCGTCAACTTCGTCAATTCCAACCTGGCCGGGCCGGCGGGTCTGGCGTTCGCCTTCGTCTGGACCCTGATCGTCAGGCCGTTCGGCACCGAAGTGGCGGCCAAGCGCATGACCCGCTTCAGTTGGCGCGACATCGTCTCCCTCAGCGAAGAGGCCACCTTGGCCGAGCACCGGCAAATGGGCGTACGCATGCTCGACCGGCTGATGCAGCATCTTCCGCGTCTGGCGATCACTGCGCAGGATTCCACCAGCGCGCTGCGTGAAGCACGGGTCGCCCTGAACATGCTGGATTTGCTGGCCTATATGCCGCGGGTCGACCCTTTGCCACGCCAGTTGCTGCGTCAGGTCACCATCGAAGTCGGTGCGCATTTCCGCGCCTGCCTGAAAGCCCGGGAGCGTTTGCCGGCGCCCAAAGGTCTGTTGATGACCATGGA
This sequence comes from Pseudomonas sp. HP_12, assembly GCF_055283955.1. Taxonomy (NCBI): domain Bacteria; kingdom Pseudomonadati; phylum Pseudomonadota; class Gammaproteobacteria; order Pseudomonadales; family Pseudomonadaceae; genus Pseudomonas; species Pseudomonas sp. HP_12. Next base: position 119,488 of record NZ_JBTOQG010000005.1, on the reverse strand, counting down.
CCGCGCCCGCCGCGCGCTGACCTTCAATGGCGAGGGGGATGACGCGGCGCGGATGAATCTGCTGCACGCCCTCAGTGGCTTGCGTCTGGCGCTGCTGCCGGGGGTGGAGATCGTCGATGTGCTCGCCGAGCAGGAAGAACAACCGCCCTATGGCATCGATGGAGCGCCGTTATGATCGGTGATGTGGACATCAGCGGGATTTTCCTGCCGACCTTTCTGGTGCTGATGGGCATCGCTTACCTGATTTTTCTGGTGGTGCACGCCGTGTTGACGCGCGCCCGCTTCTACCGCCTGGTCTGGCACCGGGCTTTATTCAACGTCGGTCTATACGCTCTGCTGCTCGGCGTCGTGGATACCCTAAGTCGATACCTGATGAAATGAAAAAACCTCTTCTGACGCTGGGCCGCGTGGTCCTGACCCTGCTGGTTGTCACCCTCGCCGCGATCGTCGTCTGGCGCATGGTGATGTATTACATGTACGCGCCCTGGACCCGCGACGGGCACATCCGCGCCGACGTCATCCAGATCGCCCCCGACGTCTCGGGGCTGATCGAGAAGGTCGCGGTGAGCGACAACCAACTGGTCAAGAAAGGCCAGTTGCTGTTCACCATCGACCAAGACCGTTTCCGCCTCGCCTTGCGCCAGGCCCAGGCCACGGTCGCCGAGCGCAGGGAAACCTGGGAACAGGCCCAGCGCGAGAACCGCCGTAACCGCAGCCTCGGCAATCTGGTCGCCCGCGAACAGCTGGAAGAAAGCCAGTCCAAGGAAGCCCGTGCTTTGTCGGCCCTGAATGAAGCGCAAGTGGCGGTCGACTCGGCGCAACTGAACCTGGACCGCTCGGTGATCCGCAGCCCGGTGGACGGCTACCTCAACGACCGCGCGCCCCGCGACCGCGAATTCGTCAGCGCCGGGCACCCGGTGCTGTCGGTGGTGGACAGCAACTCGTTCCACATCGACGGCTACTTTGAAGAAACCAAGCTGGACGGGATTCACATCGGCTCCGGCGTGGACATCCGCGTGATCGGCGACAACGCGCGCCTGCGTGGTCATGTGGTGAGCATTGTCGCGGCGATCGAAGACCGCGACCGCAGCAGCGGCTCGAACCTGCTGCCCAACGTCAATCCGGCCTTCAGCTGGGTGCGTCTGGCCCAGCGGATTCCGGTGCGCATCGCCTTTGATGAAGTACCGGCGGACTTCCGCATGATTGCCGGTCGCACGGCGACGGTGTCGATCATCGATGACGCCCGCGCAGATGCTCAGGGAAATGACCAACCCGTCCAGCCAGGAGCGCCGAAATGAAACACCGCGCACGCCTGCTAACGGTGGGCATGAGCATGGGCTTGCTGCTGTCGGCTTGCACCGTGGTCGGCCCGGATTACACGCTGCCCGATAAAGCCGCCGTGAATCGCCCCGACTTGCAGGGCGAACTGGCCGGTTCGTCGTCCAACGTGGTGTCGGCGCCGGTACCGGCTGACTGGTGGCGGCTGTATCACGACCCGAAACTCGATGAGCTGGTGGGTCAGGCGCTGGTGTCGAGCACTGACCTGCGCGTCGCGGCGGCGAACCTGCAACGGGCGCGCTTTCAGATGAGCGAGGCGGATGCGGCCGGTGGCTGGAGCGGCACGGCCAAAGCCGGGGCGCAGCGCTTGCAGGAAGCCGGTCAGGCCTATCTGCTGCCGGAGAAAGTACCGGTCGCGAACGTCGGCGATGTCGGGCTGACCACCTCGTACCAGTTCGATCTGTTCGGCGTGTTGCAGCGCGGTATCGAAGCCGCCCAGGCCAACGCCGACGCGACCCAGGCGGCGGCCGACACGGCACGCATTACGCTGGTGGCCGACGTGGTTCGCGCCTACACCCAGGTGTGTGCCGCCAACGAAGAACGCAACATCGCCCTGCACTCCCTTGACCTGCAGAAGCAGAGCCTGAGCCTGACCCAACGCCTGCGCGACGCCGGCCGCGGCGATGAAACCCAGGTGACGCGCTCGCAAACCCAGTTCAGGTCCCTGCGTGCTGACTTGCCGCGTTACGAAGCGGCGCAGAAGTCGGCGCTGTATCGCCTGTCGATGCTCCTCGCCCGTCCGCTGAATCAGCTGCCCCAAGGGGTGGCTGAATGCGCCGAGCTGCCGCACATTGCCCAGGTCATGCCAGTGGGCGATGGCGCCGCGCTGCTCAAGCGTCGCCCCGATGTGCGCCAGGCTGAACGCCGACTGGCGATGTCGACGGCGGCCATTGGTGTGGCGACGGGCGAGCTGTATCCCGACATCAGCATCGGCGCGACGGTTGGCACTGTGGGGATTCTCGATGAACTGGGCGATCCGTCGACCAATCGTTGGGGCTTTGGCGGGGTGATCAACTGGACCATCCCGTCCAATGGTGCGCGGGCGCGGATTCACATCGCCGAAGCGTCAAATCAGGCGGCGCTGGCGCATTTTGATGGCGTGGTGCTCAACGCCATCCGCGAGGCGCAGACCGGTTTATCCCAGTACACCGCGCTGCTGCAACGCCGCGATGCGCTGGTTGAAACCGAGGAGTCGGCGCGACAGGCGGCGGACCAGACCCACCAGTTTTTCCTCGCCGGCCGCGAATCCTTCCTCGCCGACCTGCAAGCCACCCGCACCTACACCGACGTCACCGCGCAACTGGCGGCGGCGAACACCCAGGTGGCGATGGGACAGATCGACCTGTTCCTGGCGCTGGGTGGGGGTTGGGAGAACGGGCATAAGTAAGTTCTCGCGGGTTGGCGTGGACTCTTTGTGGGACCAGCTTTAGCCGGGAAGGCGTCGGTCGTCACACCGCAAAATTGATGTCGTCCACACCGGCCTCTTCCCGGCTGAAGCCGGTCCCACTCATTGACCGCGTGCATCCAGTGGTACTGGCTGGAACACCATTGTAGGGCCGGCTTTAGCCGGGAATGCGTCATGTGCCACACCGCAAAATTGATGTCGTCCACACCGGCCTCTTCCCGGCTGAAGCCGGTCCCACTCATTGACCGCGTGCATCCAGTGGCACTGGCTGGAACACCATTGTGGGACCGGCTTTAGCCGGGAATGCGTCATGTGTCACATCGCAAAACTGATGTCGTTCACACCGGCCTCTTCCCGGCTGAAGCCGGTCCTACAGTAGATACCCAGTCCCACTCACGCACCGCGCATTCACTTGCGATTGAACCCCTTCCGGCCAGCACTGCCTGAGTTTTTAATCATTCAGTCCTATCCGCCCGGAGGCACCCCCGATGCGCACGCTTGAACTGGCAGACAAAACCGTCCCCGTTATCGGTCAGGGCACCTGGCACATGGGTGAGGACCGCCATCAGTTCGAGGCGGAGGTCTCGGCGCTGCAACTGGGCATCGACCTGGGCCTGACGCTGATCGACACCGCCGAGATGTACGGCGAAGGCGGCGCCGAGGAAGTGGTCGGCCAGGCCATTGCCGGGCGCCGCGACGAGGTCATGCTGGTGAGCAAGGTCTACCCGCACAATGCCAGCCGCGCGGGCATTCCGGCGGCGTGCGAGCGCAGCCTCAAGCGCATGAAGACCGACTACATCGATCTGTATTTGCTTCACTGGGCCGGTCAGTACCCGCTGGAAGAAACCGTCGAGGCCTTCGAGCGTCTGCGCGAAGCGGGCAAGATCGGCCGCTGGGGCGTATCGAATTTCGACGTGTCCGACCTGCTTGAGCTGGACGAGCTCGGCCTCGGCGGCGGATGTGCCACCAATCAGGTGCTGTACAACCCGGAAGAACGCGGCATCGAATACGACCTGTTGCCGTGGATGCAAACCGCCCGGATGCCGCTGATGGCGTACTGCCCGATCGGTCAGGCCGGCAACTTGCTGATGAACCCTGCCATCCTTGAAGTTGCCGAACGCCACGACGCCACCCCGGCGCAGATCAGCCTGGCGTGGGTGCTGCGTCAGGACGGCGTGATCGCCATTCCCAAGGCCGTCACGCCCCATCACCTGGAATTGAACGCTGCCGCGGTTGAGATCGAGCTGTCCATCGAGGATGAATTGTTGATTGATTCCTCATGGCCGGCGCCCTTGCGCAAGACGCGCCTGTCAATGGTCTGAACAAGACCACTGGCCGACACAAACCGTCACAAAACTGTCAAAACCCCTTGCGATGATGCCGCTTTCGATCTCGTGCCCTGCGGGGCACTTCCCGTCTGCGAGCCTTCATGAATCAACGCATCGCCCACCATCAGGACTCCGATCTGTTTGGCTTGCTGTACGGGTTCCGCTTCCGTCCCGACGAACCCGGCCGCGAACTGGATTCGACGGCGGCGCTTGAATGCCTGCGCCAGCCCACCGCGCCGGACGAGTTTGTCTGGCTGCACCTGAACCTGACCCACGCCAGCTGTGAACGCTGGCTGAAAACCAACCTCGACCTGCCTGACGAGTTTCTCGAAGCCCTGCACGAAGGGTCGCGCTCCACGCGCATCGAACACGTCGACTCTGCCCTGCTCGCCGTGGTCAACGACGTGGTCTTCGACTTCAACCGCGTCTCCACCGACATCGCCACGTTGTGGGTCTGCGTGCGCAGCAACCTGATGATCTCCGCGCGCCATCAGCCGCTGCGCTCAGTGGACCGGCTGCGCTCGTCGGTGAAACAGGGCGAAACCTTCCGCTCCCCGCTGGAACTGCTCGCCCACCTGCTGCGCGACCAGAGCGACGTGCTGAGCCAGTTCATGCGCAAGACCAGCATCAGCGTCGACAAAATCGAAGACCAGCTTCTGTCCCAACGCCTGAGCAACAACCGTTCGGAACTGGGCGCCATGCGTCGGGTGCTGGTGCGCCTGCAACGGCTGCTGGCCCTGGAACCCGGCTCGCTGATGCGCCTGCTGCACCGCCCGCCGCAGTGGCTGCTGGAGGAGGATTTACAGGAGCTGCGGCAATCCACCGAAGAGTCGGCGCTGGTGATCAGCGACCTCACCGCCCTCGGCGAACGGATCAAACTGCTGCAGGAAGAAATCGCCGCCAACCTCAACGAACAGAGCAGCCGCACGCTGTTCACCCTCACCGTCGTCACCGTGCTGGCGCTGCCGATCAACATCGTCGCGGGTTTCTTCGGCATGAACGTGGGCGGTATACCACTGGCGTCCGATCCCCATGGGTTCTGGGTGCTGGTTGCGCTGGTGGCGACATTTACGTTTATTGCGGGGAGGTGGGCGTTTCGCAAGAGCCGGGATTATTAACGACAGCGTTTAAGGCGTGTCCATTGGTCCCTAACCCCAGCAAATCCGCGCAAAACGTGACCCGTGTCGCATCTCTGTCACATTTTGTAATGATCATGGTCATTATCCCTCATCAACAGGATTGTGCCCCATGGCGACCCCCACACTGGCTCAAGGCTCTCTGCAACAGGGACCCGGACTGAGTGCTCAATTCGGGCGCAAGCCTGGCATGACGACGATGGTGATTTTCTTCGTTGTGCTGGCATTGGGCCTGTTCTATACCGGCTACAGCCTCAAGCAGGACATGGACGATCTGGGTACCGTCGTGCTGACCTGGACGCCGTTCATTCTGCTTGGCGTCGCATTGGTTATCGCGCTGGGCTTTGAGTTCGTCAACGGTTTCCACGACACCGCCAACGCTGTCGCGACGGTCATTTACACCCACTCACTGCCGCCGAACTTCGCCGTGGTCTGGTCAGGAACCTTCAACTTTCTGGGCGTGCTGTTTTCCAGCGGCGCGGTGGCGTTCGGCATCATTGCCCTGCTGCCGGTCGAACTGATCCTGCAGGTCGGTTCATCGGCGGGTTACGCGATGATCTTCGCCCTGCTCATCGCAGCGATCCTGTGGAACCTCGGCACTTGGTGGCTGGGTCTGCCGGCCTCGTCTTCCCACACGCTGATCGGTTCGATCATCGGCGTCGGCATTGCCAACGCGTTGATGCATGGCCGCGACGGCACCAGCGGCGTGGACTGGTCCCAGGCGACCAAAGTCGGTTATTCGCTGCTGCTCTCGCCGCTGGTGGGCTTCACCTGCGCCGCGCTGTTGCTCATGGCGCTGCGCATGTTTGTGAAGAACCGCGCGCTGTACAAAGCGCCGGAAGGAAACAAGCCGCCGCCGATCTGGATTCGTGGTCTGTTGATCCTGACCTGCACCGGGGTGTCGTTTGCCCACGGCTCGAACGACGGCCAGAAAGGCATGGGCCTGATCATGCTGATTCTGGTGGGAACGCTGCCCATGGCTTACGCGCTGAACCGCGCCATGCCGGCCGATCAATCGGTGCAATTCGCTGCAGTCGCCCAGGTCACTCAACAGGCCCTGACCAAAGCGGCGCCGCTGCCCGCGCCGGCCGATTCCCGCCAGACGCTGTCGACTTACATCCGCGACAAGCAGGCCACGCCTGACTTGATCCCGGCGCTGGCGGTGATGGCCGGCAAGATCGGCGATCAGGTCGCCAGTTACGGATCACTGGCCAAGGTGCCAGCCGAAGCCACGGCCAACGTACGAAACGATATGTACCTGACGTCGGAAGCCATCCGTGTGATGGACAAGAACAAGGTCGGTAACTTCGACGCCGACACCCAGGCCAAGGTCGACACGTTCAAGGAGCAAATTGATACCGCGACGCGCTTCATTCCGCTGTGGGTCAAGGTGGCCGTAGCCATCGCGCTGGGCCTGGGCACCATGGTGGGCTGGAAACGCATCGTGATCACGGTCGGGGAAAAGATCGGCAAAACCCACCTGACCTACGCCCAGGGCGCATCGGCTGAAGTCGTTGCGATGCTGACCATCGGCGCGGCGGACATGTACGGATTGCCGGTCTCGACCACCCACGTTCTGTCCTCGGGCGTGGCCGGCAGTATGGTCGCCAACGGCTCCGGCCTGCAGATGCGCACCCTGCGCAATCTGGCGATGGCATGGGTGCTGACCCTGCCAGCCGCGATCCTGTTGTCGGGCAGCCTGTACTGGCTGTTCACCCAGATTTTCTGATGTCGAAGCGTCTCCCGTACTCTCCTTCAGGCGCTTCGGCGCCTGTTTTTTTTGCGCGGTGTTCTGACCCGGCGCAGGTCTGTAACTCGCCCTAAATCAGGTAGTGGCGGGTTTGACAGGCCCACTGCAGATTCGCGTGGAATGCACGACTTGTGGGAGTGAGCTTGCTCACGAAGACGGCGTTTCAGGCGCCGAGAATGCAGCGGTTATTCCAACTCCTTCGTGAGCAAGCTCACTCCCACAAGATCTTACCCGTCAGCTGCATCTTTAAAAGGTACAAATCCGGACATATCTCTAACGGTTATAAAAATATGGGATTCAGTTCTTTTACGGAATAAATCGGAGCCTTTATAACGGGTGCACTTGTCACAAGCCCACCGATTCCGCTCGAAGGATTTCTCATGGATGTTTTCTGGTTTCTACCGACACACGGCGACGGCCATTACCTGGGCACGACCAAGGGCGCGCGCCCGGTCACGCTCAATTACCTGAAGCAGGTCGCCCAGGCCGCCGATGATCTGGGTTACCACGGCGTACTGATTCCGACCGGCCGCTCCTGCGAAGACTCCTGGGTGATCGCATCAGCCCTCGTGCCGCTGACCGAGCGTTTGCGTTATCTGGTAGCGATTCGTCCGGGGATCATTTCTCCGACCGTCTCCGCGCGCATGGCCGCGACGCTGGATCGTTTGTCCGGTGGACGCCTGCTGATCAACGTCGTGACCGGTGGCGACCCGGATGAAAACCGTGGCGACGGCAGCTTCCTCGATCACAGCGAGCGCTACGAAGTCACCGACGAATTCCTGAAGATCTGGCGCCGTGTGTTGCAGGGCGAAGCCGTGGACTTCGAAGGCAAGCACCTGAAAGTGCAGAACGCCAAAGCCCTGTACCCGCCGATCCAGAAGCCCTATCCGCCGCTGTATTTTGGTGGTTCCTCCGAGGCAGCCCATGAACTGGCCGCTGAGCAGGTCGACGTTTATCTCACCTGGGGCGAGCCCCCTGCCGCCGTGGCCGAGAAACTGGCGGATGTGCGTGAGCGCGCCGCGCGCAACGGTCGCACTGTCAAGTTCGGCATCCGGCTGCACGTGATCGTCCGCGAGACCAGCGAAGAAGCCTGGAAGGCCGCCGACACCCTGATCGAGCACATCAGCGACGAAACCATCGCCGCCGCGCAGAAATCCTTCTCGCGGTTCGACTCCGAAGGCCAGCGCCGCATGGCCGCGCTGCACGACGGTCGTCGCGACAATCTGGAAATCGCCCCGAACCTGTGGGCCGGCGTCGGCCTGGTACGGGGCGGTGCGGGCACGGCGCTGGTGGGCAATCCCCAGGAAGTCGCCGCACGGATCAAGGAATACGCGGACCTGGGCATCGAAAGCTTCATCTTCTCCGGCTACCCGCACCTGGAAGAAGCCTATCGCTTCGCCGAGCTGGTGTTCCCGCTGTTGCCGGAGCCCTATCGCAGCCTGGCAGGCCGAGGCATCACCAACCTCACCGGCCCGTTCGGCGAGATGATTGCCAACGACTTGCCGCCGCAGAAGTAAGTTTCACCGCCCCCCCTGGAAAACAACCGCCTGCTGCGCGCCCGCGCAGCATGTGGGAAGCGGTTGATCTGCCAGCGCGACAACGGCCATCGCGACAAGGAGTCCTTCATGACAGCCAGCTTACCGTTCCAACCACAAGTGATCCCCATGCAGCTATTGACCCTACCGCCCTCGCCGGCTCTGGCCACTTCCATTCGCGCCACCGCGCAGGTGTTCGAGGACCCGAGGTCCCAGGCGCTGCTGGCCCACATTGAACAAGTCGCGCCCAGCGATGCCAGCGTGCTGATTATCGGCGAAACCGGCACCGGCAAGGAGCTGGTGGCGCGCCACATTCACAACCTCAGCAGCCGTCGTCATCAGCCGTTCGTGGCCGTCAACTGCGGTGCGTTTTCAGAATCGCTGGTGGAAGCCGAGCTGTTCGGCCAGGAAAAAGGCGCGTTCACCGGCGCCCTCACCGCCAAGGCCGGATGGTTTGAAGAGGCCAACGGCGGCACGCTGTTTCTCGACGAAATCGGCGATCTGCCCCTGGCGATTCAGGTCAAGCTGCTGCGCGTCCTGCAGGAGCGCGAAGTGGTGCGGCTGGGTTCGCGCAAAAGCACGCCGATCAACGTGCGGGTGCTGGCCGCGACCAACGTGCAACTGGAACGCGCGATCAACGCCGGGCACTTCCGCGAAGACCTGTTCTACCGCCTGAACGTCGTCAATCTGGAGCTGAGCACGCTGCGCGAACGGCCGGGCGACATCATGCCGCTGAGCCGGCACTTCATCGACGTCTACAGCCAGCGTCTGGGTTGCGGACCGATTCAGATCAGCGCGGATGCCGAGCACAAGCTGCGCACCTACGGCTGGCCGGGGAATATCCGCGAGCTGGAAAACGTCATTCACCACACCCTGCTGATCTGCCGCAACGGCGTGATTCAGTCGAGCGACCTGCGCCTGTCGAACCTGCGCCTTGAACGCCAGGAAGATTCAGCCCCCGCCGTCGACGACTCGACCGACGCGCTGCTGGCCCGGGCGTTCCAGCGTCTGTTCGAGGAGCAGGCCGGCGCGCTGCACGAGAAGGTCGAAGACGCCCTGTTGCGCGCGGCCTATCGCTTCAGCCACTACAACCAGGTGCACACCGCGCAATTGCTGGGGTTGAGCCGCAACGTCGTGCGCGCGCGGCTGATCAAGATCGGCGAACTGGCCGTCAACAAGCGCCGTCCCGGTGAGCAGACCCAGGGTGAACAGATGCTGCATTTGTCGGTGTGATCCCACAGCGATGCAACCTGTAGGACTGCGCTCACCCCTGACGCGGTCCTACGATTTCCCCCGCCACTTCGTACGCGTTGAAGATCATCGACGTGGCCCGGTGGCGCCGAATCAGCTCCCACATGTCCCCTTCGCCCTGCTCGGCGTTTTCGAACGCACGCTCGCAGTCGGTCTTCGACAGCCATTGCACATGGCTCAGCACCCGCTGACGGTCTTCGCTGATCTGCACGCTGGCGCGGACGAAGCCTGGGTAGGTGCGCGTAAACTGCTCGAAACGCTCGTTGAGCGCACCGACCAGCCCGGCCTGATGCTGCGGGTCGACAGCGAACTCAACGAACTGACTGTACGGAAGATGGGCGGCTGCTGGTGTCATGAACGTTCTCCACAGATGACGGTTGTTGCTAAACAGGATGCTGCGCGAACCGGTATGGCCCCCTACGTTTCTTGCGCCGGTGCCCCACTTGCCAAGGCGGTCCGGCCAAGGGATGCTGCGCAGGATAAAACCTCCAGTTAACTGGAGGTCAAGCGTCGTTCGGCACACAGGAAGATTGCATGCTTACCCAGAACATCCCGCCCATCGCCCGGGAACTCACCGTCGGCCAGCTGTCCGCCCGCAGCGGCGTGGCCATCACCGCGCTGCGCTTTTACGAGGCCAAAGGCCTGATCAGCAGCCAGCGCAACGCCGGCAATCAGCGTCGCTACCCCAGGGACGTGCTGCGTCGGGTGGCCCTGATCAAAACCGCCCAGCGCCTGGGCATTCCGCTGGCGACGATCCAGACCGCGCTGCAGACCCTGCCCCAGGACCGCCCGCCCAGCCTTGACGACTGGACCCGGTTATCCGAGCGCTGGAAAACCGATCTGGATGAACGCATCAACCGCCTCACCGCCCTGCGCGACCAACTCAATGGCTGCATCGGCTGCGGCTGCCTGTCGATGGAGGCCTGCCCGCTGCGCAACTTCGGCGACAGCCTGAGCGAGCAAGGCGCGGGGCCGCGCCTGCTGGATCAGGATTGAAGGTTCTGCGGACTGACCAGAGTGCCGGCCAACGTCTGGTCCGCCAGTGACAGATGCATCTGCTGCATCGCTTGATTGAGCTGGTTGGTGGCCTGAATGAGCGAGTTGGTCATGGCCATGATTTCCATCTGCAACTGGCGAATTTTGCCCTCCCGGGCGCGGGGCGAGAGCGACCGGTCGCTCATGAACGCCTGCATGTCCTGCATGCGTTTGGCAATGCGCTCCTGAATCGAGCGGATCAGCTTGAGCTGCTCCTTGATCCGGTCAGGCAAGTGGGTGGCGTCGATGTCGGCGTTCTTGTCACCCTTCTTCGCCGCCTTCTGCGCGTCCGGCGAGAGCAGCACTTCGATGCCCTGGCGCACCTGCTCGGCGGCGCTGGCGGTCTGACTTGCGTCGTCGGCGGCTGTAGCAGTTGACACGACGGAGGGCGGCAGCAGCAGTGCTGCCTCCGCAGGATTTCTGAAACTCAAGCTCAACATGAACGATGGCCTCCATAGCCCTGTGCACTCGCTGACGTCCCTGTCGCCTCTCGATGAAAAGCGGGCGGTCTTACCGGGTCGATAACGGGCTTTCGGCTCGTTCGGAGCGTGCTTTAGGAGGGGTTGCGGAAAGTGTGTCGTGGTCGACACAATTTCCTGCGGCTTCACGACGGTACGGTGCTCAACGCCGCCAATCGTGCCGCCAGCGCTTTGGCCTGCAACGCCACGTCGGTCACGGCGGTGCTTTCCCACCACAGACCACGCAAGGGCGGGCCCATGGCATAAAGCCGCGTTGAGGCACGCCCTTCGGCGTCCATGACCGCGCCCCCCGCATCGGCGGCAATGCCCAGCGCCAGCGGCCCCGGCTGAATCAGGCCGCGCGCCAGCAGATTGCGCGGCAGGGCACGCTCGACTCGGCGCCAGTCGTATTGAATGCCAGTCGAGTTGATCAGCGCTGCGCCGCTCTCTTTGCTGGCCGTGTCCTGGCCGCGATAGCGAACGCTGATGGAGACCTGTCCGGCCTCGGCGCCCTCAACGCTGAGCAACGAGGCGGCGTGGATGTGCAGGCGCCCTTCGTCGATCAGCCGGTCCAGCAAGTGCGCGCTGGGCGGCGGCGAGCGGTGGTGATGGCTTTCCCACCACGGACGGACATGGCGTACGAATTGGCGGCGCTGCAGGTCAGAGGCCTGACTCCACAGCCGTGGAATATGCACGCGCACGGTGTCGAGCGGCGCCTGCCAGTCGATGCCCTGCTCCGCCGCTTGAGCGCACTGCTCGCGCAAGGCCCTGACCAGTTGCCGGGTACTGCGAATGTTCGGGTCGGCGGCGAGGAAGTCCGGCCACGTTGGCGGCTGACGGCGCACATGGGGCAGCAGGCCGTGGCGTGAAAACACGTCGATGGGCCCACGGTGACCGGCTTGCTCCAGGGACACCACGGCGTCGACCATGGTCAGGCCCGAGCCGATGATCAGCACGCGGCCCTGGGGGTCGAGCTGGCCCATGGCGCTTACGTCCCACGGATCAACAGCGGCGGCATTAAGGGCGTTTGAATCGCGCTGGGGCGTGCGCGCGGCGGCGAACATGCCCGTCGCCAGTACGCCGAAGCGGCCGGTCAAGTGCTCGCCGCTCGCGAGGGTCAGGCGCAGGCCGGCTGCGTGAGTCTGCAGGTCGGTGACTTCACCGCGCACGTGTTCAACGGTCGAACCGTAACGCTCGCCGACCACCCGCGCCTCGGCCAGGCGCTGCTGAACGTACAGACCGAAGATCCCGCGGGGCGGAAACAGCTCGGCCACCGGCACGTGCTGCTGATCAGACTCCGGCCAGCCGCCTGCGGCGATGTAGTCGGTCAGCCAGCGGGTCAGATCGTCGACGTCGTCCGGGTCGACGCTCATGCGCGCGGCGTTGCCATTCAGCGTGTGGCCCAGCTCGGTGGCGCTGTAGGCCTCGCCCCGGCCCAACTCGCTGCGTGATTCGACGATCATGATCCGCCGCTGGCCCGGCAGGCGCAGCAGCTGCACCGCCAGCATCGTGCCGCTGAGGCCACCGCCGACGATGAGGATGTCGGCGTCAGGTCCCTTGTGTGCAGCGCTCATTGCGTCTCCCCTTATCTTCGCCCCGCGGGCGCGCACCGCTGATTATGAACAGCGTGGCAGCGGATTCAAGCCGACTTCAGCCCTTGCGTCTCATGTCCAGCCGCCGCAGATGGCAGGTCACTTCTTCGCGGTCGTGGTACAGCTGCTTGCAACCAATCGAGACCTTGACGCCGCGCGCCTTGAAGCCGTCTTCGATGCGCTCCAGCAAACGCCGCACTTCGGCGTAGCGCTGTTTCATCGGCAACTTCAGATTGACCACGGCCTCGCGGCACAGACCTTCGCCCAGCCAGGTTTCCAGCAGCGCGGCGTTGCGTGCGGGCTTCTCGACGATGTCGCAGACCATCCAGTCCACCGGCTGACGCGGCTTGAAGGTGAATCCGTCTGCCATCAAGTGCTGCACCAGTCCGGTGTCCATGAGGCTTTCGGCCATCGGCCCGTTATCGATGGCGGTGACCAGCATGCCGCGCCGCACCAGTTGATAGGTCCAGCCACCGGGTGCTGCACCGAGGTCGACGCCGGTCATGTCGCCCGACAGGCGCTCGTCCCACTGATCCCCGGGGATGAAGTGGTGCCAGGCCTCTTCGAGCTTGAGGGTGGAGCGGCTCGGCGCTTCCCGGGGAAATTTCAGGCGCGGAATGCCCATGGGCCACATCGCCGAGTTGTCCGCGTCGGCCAGCCCGAGGAACACTTCGCGCCCGCTTTTGAACGTCAGCAGCAAACGCGGCAGGCTCGGGTTGTCGACCAGTTTGCCGGCCTTCTCCAGGGCCTTGCGCAATGGCGCTTCGAACTTGCGGCAGAAGGTCGAGAGCTCCTTGCCGTCGTTGGTGTCGACCACTTCCAGCCACAGGCTGCCGCACGGGGCAAACCCGGCCATGTGTTCGAGGATTACGCTGATGCGGTCGGTTTCGGGAAGCTGGACAAACACGCCACGGGCCCACTGCCGGGGGAAAATCAGCTCGCGGAACTTCAGGCTGTTCATCAGCCGTTCCGCGCCGTCGGCCTCGGTGCAGATGAATTCGGCACAGGCGGCGTCAGTCTTGGCCTTGGCGTAGCCGGACACCTCAAGGCGAGCGGCGTGCTCGCTGAGTTCCGAGCAGACCTCGCTTTCGAAGCCGGGGCGGCAATGCATGAAAAGGGTGTTCACGGGACGGTCTCCTCGCGCGCCACGAATCAGGTCGCGGCGCAAGCTGTACATGAGGATTAACCTCAATGACTCGAAAGCGGCGCATGATAGCCGAATCAGGAACCACTGGCTCAGCCGGCGGGTCCAGTACTACTCAACGATCATTCAAAGGCGCCGCCCAGAGCGCCGAAGCAAGACCCGTCTTACCGTAGATCGCCCGTCCGCGCGTACTGCACGGACCGTCAAGGAGTCAGTCATGCCCTCCCTCGATAGCCTGAAAAGCCTCAAAACCCTGGAAGTCAGCAACAAGACCTACCACTACTTCAGCCTCCCGGATGCCGCGCGCACACTGGGCGATCTCGACAAACTGCCGATGTCGCTCAAGGTGCTACTGGAAAACCTGCTGCGCTGGGAAGACAACCACACGGTGACCGGCGACGACCTCAAGGCCCTCGTCGACTGGCTGGTCGAGCGCAAATCCCATCGCGAAATCCAGTACCGCCCCGCGCGCGTGCTGATGCAGGATTTCACCGGCGTGCCGGCCGTGGTTGACCTCGCCGCCATGCGCGCCGCCGTGGCCAAGGCCGGTGGCGATCCTCAGCGCATCAATCCGCTGTCGCCGGTGGATCTGGTCATCGATCACTCGGTCATGGTCGACCGCTTCGGCGACGACAAGGCCTTCGGCGAGAACGTCGACATCGAGATGCAGCGCAACGGCGAGCGCTATGCGTTCCTGCGCTGGGGCCAGAATGCGTTCGATAACTTCAGCGTGGTGCCGCCGGGCACCGGGATCTGCCACCAGGTCAACCTGGAATACCTTGGCCGCACCGTGTGGACCAAGGAAGAAGACGGCCGCACCTACGCCTTCCCGGACACGCTGGTCGGTACCGATTCCCACACCACAATGATCAATGGCCTCGGCGTACTCGGCTGGGGCGTCGGCGGCATTGAGGCGGAAGCGGCCATGCTCGGCCAACCGGTGTCGATGCTGATTCCGGAAGTCATCGGCTTCAAGCTCACCGGCAAACTGCGCGAAGGCATCACCGCCACTGACCTGGTGCTGACCGTGACGCAAATGCTGCGCAAGAAAGGCGTGGTCGGTAAGTTCGTCGAATTTTATGGCGATGGCCTCGCAGACTTGCCGCTGGCGGATCGGGCCACCATTGCCAACATGGCCCCGGAATACGGCGCGACGTGTGGGTTCTTCCCGGTAGACGACGTCACGCTGGATTACCTGCGCCTGTCGGGGCGTCCGGACGAAACGGTGCAATTGGTTGAGGCCTATTGCAAGGCCCAGGGCCTGTGGCGCCTGCCCGGTCAGGAACCGGCGTTCACCGATGCGCTGGAGCTGGACATGGGTTCCGTCGTGGCCAGCCTTGCGGGGCCAAAACGTCCGCAAGACCGCGTCGCCCTTCCCGACGTGTCCAAGGCCTTCAGCGACTTCCTGGGCCTGGCGGTCAGCCCGAGCAAACACGAAGAAGGCCGACTGGAAAGCGAAGGCGGCGGCGGTGTCGCGGTGGGCAACGCCGCGCAGGTGGGTGAGGCTGAGTATGAATACAACGGCCAGACCTATCGCCTGAAAAACGGCGCGGTGGTCATCGCGGCGATCACGTCCTGCACCAACACCTCCAACCCCAGCGTGATGATGGCGGCAGGGCTGCTGGCGAAAAAAGCCGTGGAGAAAGGCTTGACGCGCAAACCCTGGGTGAAGAGCTCGCTGGCGCCCGGCTCGAAGGTGGTGACCGACTACTACAACGCGGCTGGTCTCACCCAGTATCTCGATCAGTTGGGCTTCGACCTGGTGGGTTACGGCTGCACCACCTGCATCGGCAACTCCGGGCCGCTTCCTGACCCGATCGAAAAAGCCATTCAGCAGTCGGACCTGACCGTTGCGTCGGTGCTCTCCGGCAACCGCAATTTCGAAGGCCGCGTGCATCCGCTGGTGAAAACAAACTGGCTGGCCTCGCCGCCGCTGGTGGTCGCTTACGCCTTGGCCGGCACCGTGCGCACCGACCTGAGCAGCGAACCGCTGGGCGAAGGCAGCGACGGCCAGCCGGTGTACCTGCGCGACATCTGGCCGACCCAGCAGGAAATCGCTGACGCGGTCATGAACGTCAGCACCGGCATGTTCCACAAGGAATACGCCGAGGTGTTTGCCGGTGACGCGCAGTGGCAGGCTATTGAGGTGCCCGAAGCGGCGACCTACGTCTGGCAGCCGGACTCGACCTACATTCAGCACCCGCCGTTTTTCGAGGACGTCGCAGGCCCGCTGCCGGTCATCGCCGACGTGCAGCAGGCTCGCGTGCTGGCGGTGCTGGGCGACTCGGTGACCACCGACCACATCTCCCCCGCGGGCAACATCAAACTCGACAGCCCGGCCGGGCGTTATCTGCGCAGCAAGGGCGTGGAATACAAGGACTTCAACTCCTACGGCTCGCGGCGCGGCAACCATGAAGTGATGATGCGCGGCACCTTCGCCAACATCCGCATTCGCAACGAAATGCTCGGCGGCGAAGAAGGCGGCTACACGCTGCACGTGCCCACCGACGAGAAGCTGCCGATCTATGACGCGGCCATGCGTTATCAGGAAGAAGGCACGCCGCTGGTGGTCATTGCCGGTCAGGAATACGGCACGGGCTCCAGTCGCGACTGGGCGGCGAAAGGCACGAATCTGCTGGGCGTCAAGGCAGTCATCGCCGAGAGTTTCGAGCGCATCCACCGTTCCAACCTGGTCGGCATGGGCGTCCTGCCGCTGCAGTTCAAGGCGGGCGAAAGCCGCAAAACCCTGGGCCTGACCGGCAAGGAAGTGCTGAACATCACCGGGCTCACCGGCGCCACCCTGCAACCGGGCATGAGCCTGGCGGTGCAGATCACCCGGGAGGACGGGCAGCAGGAAACCATCAACGTGCTGTGCCGGATCGATACCCTGAATGAAGTGGAGTACTTCAAGGCGGGAGGGATTCTGCATTACGTGTTGCGGCAGCTGATTGCGTCCTGAGCCTCACCCCGGCTGAAGCCGGTCTCGCTGTCAGTGGGACTGGCTTTAGCCGGGAAGGCGTCAGATGCCACAACGCAATATCAATGGTGCTCAAACCGGCCTCTTCCCGGCTGAAGCCGGTCCTACGGGCACACCGCGTGCAATTAGTGGGACCGGCTTTAGCCGGGAAGGCGTCAGATGCCACAACGCAATATCAATGGTGCTCAAACCGGCCTCTTCCCGGCTAAAGCCGGTCCTACGGGCACACCGCGCGCTTTTAGTGGGACCGGCTTTAGCCGGGAAGGCGTCGTCTGCCTCACCGCAAATTGCCAGCGTCTAACCCAAATCCCTCGTCATCAGAAACGCCCTACACGACCTTCGCCCTGCATCCACGAAACAATCGGACCCGCTCCCCGTTGATCCGACATACACACGCGTTTAATCAACGTTAAAATCGCCAGCCTATTCCGACGCTCAAGGACGACTTCATGTCGGTGCAACGCTGGACTTCCCTCCTCCTGCTCTCTCTCGGCTACTGCCTGGCGCTGCTCTACGGCCAGCTCAGCGTTCCCGTGGTCATCACGTTCGGACTGCTGATCATGGCCGGCATCTGCGTCAGCCATTTCCAGCACCGCGCCGTCCGCCTGTTCGGTCACGCCCTGTTCATCGCCATCGCAGCAGGGCTGGCCAGTCACTGGCTGCCCGGTTTCCTCAGCGCAAGGGCGATTGCCGGCGTGCGCCTCAGCCCCGAGGCCGCGCCGTATTCGATGTACCTGAATCTCGACAAGCCCCTCATCGGCTTCTGGATCGCCATCGCCTGCCCCTGGGTGTTTATCGCGTTCAGTCCCCGACGCTGGCTGGGCGTCACCAGCATCGCCTTGCCCGTCACCGCCGCAGCGTGTTTATCAACGGCGCTGCTGCTGGGCCTGGTCGGCTGGTCGCGCAAGTGGCCCGAGCAAACAGGCATCTGGGCGCTGAACAACCTGCTGTTGGTCGCGCTGACCGAGGAACTGCTCTTTCGCGGTTACCTGCAAGGCAGCCTGAAAAGATGGCTGCAACACTTGCCCTGCCACGACGCCCTGGCCATCGGGACAGCCTCGCTGCTGTTCGGTCTTGCGCACATCGGCGCTGGCTGGGAATGGGCGATTCTGGCGGGCATCGCAGGTGTGGGTTATGGCGTCGCCTATCGACTGGGCGGCCTGCCCGCTGCCGTGCTCACCCACTTTGGCCTGAACCTGCAGCATTTCAGCCTGTTCACCTATCCGATGTTCGATCGCTGAAGGACCCCGGCGACACTCCGTTTATGACGCAGTTCACAAAAGCTTAATTTTTTTCGCTTCGGGCCGATAACCCTTCACAGCCTTCCTGGATCGAATAGCTCATGCGAAATAACCAGCCCATCACTCAACGCGAACGGACCTTCCCGGCGCAGCAACGGTTGATCTCCACCACCGATGCGCGCGGCGTCATCACCTATTGCAACGACGCCTTCATTGAAATCAGCGGTTTTTCCCAAGATGAATTGATCAAATCGCCGCACAACACCGTGCGCCATCCGGACGTGCCGACGGCGGTATTCGAACACATGTGGGCCACCCTCAAGCAGGGCCAGCCGTGGATGGGGATCGTCAAGAACCGCTGCAAGAACGGCGATCATTATTGGGTCAACGCTTACGTCACGCCGGTCTTCGAGAACAAACAGGTTGTGGGCTTCGAGTCCGTGCGCATCAAGCCCACCGCTGAACAGGTGCGTCGGGCCGAAGCGCTCTATCAACGCTTGAACAGCGGCAAAAGTGCGGTGCCAAGTCGTGATAAGTGGCTGCCGCTGTTGCAGGACTGGCTGCCGTTCATCCTGGTGAGCCAGGTGAGTTTTTTGATTGGCGTGTGGCTGAATTCCCATTGGGGCTTCCTGCTCGCCGCCGCAGTGTCCGTGCCGCTGGGGCTGCTGGGGTTGAGCTGGCAACAGCGTGGCCTCAAGCGTCTGCTGCGCCTGGCCGAGCAAACCACCTCCGACCCGTTGATCGCGCAGATGTACACCGACAGTCGCGGCGCACAGGCGCGGCTGGAGATGTCGATCCTCAGCCAGGAAGCGCGTCTCAAGACCTGCCTCACCCGCCTGCAGGACACCGCCGAACACCTCAACGACCAGGCCCGTCAGTCCGACACCCTCGCGCAGGCCAGCTCCACCGGCCTGGAACGTCAGCGCGTCGAAACCGAACAGGTCGCCACCGCTGTCAACCAGATGGCCGCGACCACCCAGGAAGTGGCCAATCACGTGCAGCGCACCGCTGACGCCACGCAACAGGCCAACGAACTGACCCGTCGCGGCCGCGAGATCGCCAGCGACACCCGCGAAGCCATCCAGCGTCTCTCGGCTTCGGTGGGCGAAACCGGCCTGACCGTGACTCAGCTGGCGAAAGACAGCGACGAAATCGGTGGCGTCGTCGACGTCATCAAAGGCATCGCCGACCAGACCAACCTGTTGGCCCTCAACGCCGCCATCGAAGCCGCCCGCGCGGGCGAAATGGGTCGCGGTTTTGCTGTCGTCGCCGATGAAGTCCGTCAACTGGCGCAACGCACCACCGAGTCGACCGGCCAGATCCACGCCCTCATCGCCAAGCTGCAACAGACGGCTACCAACGCGGTGCAGACCATGAACACAGGCCGGCGCCAGGCCGAAGAAGGCGTCGAACAGGTCATGGAAGCCGACAGGGCGTTGGTAGGCATCAGCGACGCAGTGGCCAACATTACCGACATGACCACGCAGATCGCCGCCGCCACCGAAGAGCAAAGCTCGGTGGCAGAAGAGGTCAGCCGCAATATCAGCACCATCGCGCACTTGGCCGACCAGACCTCCGACGAAGCCCGTCGCTCTGCCACGCTCAGTGCCGAACTGACCCAAACTGCTCACACGCAATACTCCTTGGTGGAACGCTTTAACCGCTGAGTGATTGGTGGGTTATGCGAAGGCCCCGGCAGATTGTCTGCCGGGGCCTTTTTGTTTGTGTTGGGGTTTTAAGTAGGACATTTCTGAAAATCATTTGGGGAAGCAGTTTTTGGTTTGGAGCAAGGGTTTTGCTGTTGACAGGATTTGTAGAACTCTATTAGTTGATTGATGAAAGACGATAAATAGTTACCACCACGGGTGGAGTATTTGTTGATCTGGATAATCAATTTAATGCGCACTCTTTCTGCGGATGGAAGTGGAGGGGTGTGCTTGATGGAGAAACTTATGAATGAGCAATTTCCTTTCAGCGCCCCACTGGTCACCAAAGCGAGCCCTATCGACGGCCTTTTACAAACCGGGGATTTAACTCAACCCATCCCCGTTGAAATCATCATTTGGAATGGAGCGCGTCCAGGCTATATTGTTCAACTACGACTTGATGGAGATCTGATTGGAGCCCCGATGGTCGTAGGCGAACAGCAGCCTGGAGAAATGGTACAACTTGAGCTAAGTCACAATAAGCTGTGTGAGAGCCGCAGCTATTCGCTTAGCTTCCAGGCGACAAACAACATCAATGGTGTAACCCGAGAGTCCCCTTCTATCACGCTAAAAGTTCACCGCTCCAAACCCGGCGCAACCCTCCTTGCTCCCCTCATCTTCCCCACCGCCACCTTCGGCGATCAAATCATTGGCCTCCTCCCTGGCTACGCCGGCATGGAACCGGGCGATGTCATCCAGACATTACTCAACGGCGTTGAAGGCCCGTCCCATCTGGTCGAGACGGATGAGCTCACCCTCCGGCCCGTCGAAATCACTTTCAGCCGCGAAGACCTGCTAACCCATGCAGCCGAAACCGTGTCCATCGAGTACGTCGTCACCGACCGGACCGGGAATGCATCCATCACCAGCCTGCCGACCCTGGTTTCACTTAAATTGTAACCAGCTTTCCCACTATTCAACTGAATACCAAAAGTAACCATCTCCACGCTAATGCGTGGAGGTTTTGTCAACAAAATCGCCAGCGAAAAATAATTTAAATTATTTTTTGGCATCTCGATTCCACAGAACCTACATCTCCGTAGGAAGCGTCTGATGGACTATCAAAATTTTATAGACTACGCGCGATACATAATTATTTAAATCGCTCAAAAACGCCGTAAAAAGCGCCGGATCCACATATCAAAAATATATTCAACCACGAATTTTTTTCGGAGAAGCCATGCAATCCCATGCACTTCGCTTGTTTGACAGTCCTATTTTTCGAATCGATCATAGGCATGTGCAGCGCCGCAATCCTACAAGCAAGCGCCAACACCCAATCCTGTAATCCTCGCACTAGCGATCTGATCAAGGAGTTCCAATGGAAGATGAAACGGATATCCAGCCGCCACCCCACTCGCAGCCGAATGAGTCCGATAACGATAACAAGGTAACACTGCCTAACCCGAGAACTACCCGCAGGAAGAAAGGCAAATCACCCGACAAGAGTTCCATCCCGCTCTACGAAGATCTGCAGGCAATACCGCCCGCGGGCAAGAGTGCGGCTGAACAGGCGTTGGTCTACGCCGGCCAGCTTCAGAATGCCCCGGGATTTCCCTGGCATCACGAGATGAAGCACCCGCCTCCGGCGCCGGTATTCGAAGCGCCTTTCATCACCGGTGCCGACCCCGAAGGCCCGACCGACGCACAGCTGCACGTGGGCATCTACATCAATATCCCGCGCTCACCGAAGCTGTGGTTCGGGGATCACCTGAAGCTGCGCTGGGGCCACAACACCTTCTACACCACCATCGGCAAGGTAGAAGGCCGCAAAGGCCCTCGCCTGGTTCAGTACCTCAACAATGAAACCCTGGCGGACTACGAAAGCGGATGCGTCGAGGTGCGCTATGAAGTGGTACGGCGCGCCAAGCTCGTCGGCATTTCGGAAACGCTGACCGTCAACTTGCCGCGCCTGAGGAAGCGACGCGGCAAAGGCTCGCCTCCGGGCCGTCCACCGCGACGGCGCCGGATGCAGCCAAAACCCTAAGCCCACGTAAAAAAGCCCCGACTGCATCGCTGCAGCCGGGGCTTCAAAACCGCGTTTCAACTAGCTGACGCGCGCGTCAGAACGCCAGACGCACGCCCACGTTCGCACCCCAAGGCTGCTCGACATGCTCACCCTTCATGTAATCGAAATCAGCGTGCACCTGAAGTCGCTCGGACAGCGACACCGAAACGCCGGCGCCCAGTTCCGCCCGGGAGCCAAACAGATCGTTGTCGAAACGCTGACCGTTCACGCTGACGTCATTACTGCGGGAGAACTCGTGGGCCCACGCCACCCGTGCGTACGGTTTGACAACGCCGCCGTCCTTCAGGGCGAAGCTGCGTCCCACGGTACTGCCGACTTTACCCAGCACCGACTGCGTCTGGGTGGTTCTGGCCTGCATGCCGTTGTCCAGCGTGTAACTGCTGCCATCGATCCAGACGCTGGACACCTGCGCAAAAGGCTCCACGAAATACTCATCGGCCAGCTTTATATGCTTACCGACTTCCAGCGATCCGCCCAACGCCTTGCTGCTGTAATCGCCCTTGGCCTTGGTGCCATCGCTCATCGCCACCTTCGACTCGTTATGGAACTGGTTGAGTTTCAGCACGCCGTCCAGGTAATAACCGCCTTCCGACAACCACGTGCCATACGCGCCCATGTAGTAGCTGTCGACCTGGCCCGAAGTGCCTCGGCCGATGTCCAGATCCGACTTGCTGTAACCCCCCATCAAACCGAGCAACAGCTGACCGTTGCCCACCGGCACCGGCGCATCCGCACCGAAAGACAGCCCCTGCTGCTTCTGGCTGTAGTCAACGCCGGAATCCAGCGCCGCATTGAAGCGACTGCCATACGTCCGCATCCAGCCGCCGCCCTGCTCCTGGCCACGCACTTCACCCATGCGACTGCGCAACGTCGTCAACTCGCTGTTCCACACTGTCGGTGCTGTGTTGAACAACGCCAGCGCACTTTTCGTGGACGGGCTGATCTCCTTGCCGGACCCGACGATGAACCAGTCCGTCCCCTGTCGCTCAAGCTCGTAGGAATACACCCCAAGATCCGCCCGACCGCCCACGAGCCCGAACTCGGCATCCCCGCTTTCGGTGTGAACGACGCGCAGCGGGTCGAACTCGGCAGGGACGGCTTCGGTGCCGGTGTTCTCAATACGCAGAAGATGCCTGCCCGAGGCTTCCCCATTCACGCTGAGCAAATCACCGGTGCCGTCGTCCAGGTTGATACGCATATCGAAAAGCCCGGAGCCGGACAGCTTGCCCAGGGAAAGCGAATGAAAGCCGTCTCCGGTGAAGCCAACGCTGCCGCCATCCATCGCAAGCGAGTTAACGCTGTTATCCGCCGCAAGCTGCCAGCGGCCACTGGAATCGATGGTTACCGAATTGCCATTGACGATATTCCCGTTCAACTGCCCGTGATTGCGCAGCACCACATTGAGGGTGCTGGTGTCGTCGGCGACGAAATCACCGGAGAGGGTGCTGTTGATCACTTTGACGTTCGCGGTGCTTTCTTGATCCACGTCCACGAGGCGACCGTTGCCCGCCTGCAGCACAGAATTATCAGTAATCACAATTTGACCCACTGTTGTCTCTGTTTCAAATATGGAGCTCTTCGTTACTTTGATAGCCGAACCCACAGCTGCCGAAACGGTGGAACCGTCAATGTGCACCCGGTTGAGTTGCTCACTGAGACCATGAGTGCCATTGATGATGCGGATTCCGGATTCGCTTCCTGCAACATGGCTTCCCTCGGTAATTCGCGCAGTGCCACCAGCAAGTTTCAGGCCGGCATTACCGTCTTGGTCGCTAAGTGTTCCAGTCCCTGTTATCGACGAATTTGCCAGCCGTATTTCTCCCGTCGTGCCCACCGCTCCTCCGAAACCTATACCTGTAACCGTACTGTTTTTGAAAGTTACTACAGATGGGGATACGAGATCAGTTCCCGTGAGATAAAGACGCACCCCGATGCCATCAACGTTGCTTACAGTCGAATCCTCGATAAACACTTCCCCGGAGTGAACGCTTATTCCATCACGTACGAAGCTGCGATTGACATTCAATGTGGAGTTCTGAATCTCAACCCAGTCTATGGAAGCGCCGTTTACCAAGTTCAATTCGCCGCCGTTTATCACTCTGAAATTCCCGGCATTGAGGACTCCATCAAGGGTTCGTGTTACTCCGTCGACCTCATACACCGGGATTTTCTTTCCATCAACAAGCTCCGTTTTCAATCGAATAGACACCTCGTCTGCATCCGTTGAGAGGTCGAGAGGAAAGTCTATAGCTGATTTAGCGAACAAAAGAGGTGAAAAAAGACCTACGGATAAGCCCAACACGTTCCGTTGAAACGTTGCAGGCGTGAAATCTTTGAGTGACAGCATTACTACCTCCATTACATGAGGTTTGGATTTTGCAAAGCAATTGACACTCGACGGAGCTAGCTCAAGTTTTTTTGAAGTAGGAAATTTCCCAAACTTTTGACGGAAGAGGCCTACACCAAAATAATACCTAAATCCGACTGCACTGTGCGATGACAAAGAACAGCCGCATGACCTCTGCCTTCGATGCTGCACAAAAGTCTTACAGCAAAATCAGACCCTAAAAAAAATCTAAAAAAATGCATTGACCTATGACGTAAACCTCTATTAGTTAAATAGGGAGCTGGTCATTAACCAGTCCAACAATCATAAAAACAGCGCAGTCTGTTTAAACATCTGGAAAGCAAAGGAAAACCCATGAAAACTTCATCCCAATCGCCAATCATCATTAATACTCGGCAAGAGCGAGCACCTATTCCATTGGAGGCTCCCGATATCGCGGTCGCGTTCCACGATGAAGACAATTTTGGCCTGATCCCAGTAAGTGAACTAGGCAGTAATCTGACGCTAGACTTAAAAGTCTGGGAAGCTGCACGTCCAGGATTTACATATCGACTTGTATGGGACGACGTGCTTACGGGCCCTGAAAAGATCATTCAGGATACGGACGTCCCGGGTAATCCTCTCACCCTAGAAATCCCTGTGACGTTACTGAGTGAGGGGAAGCACACAGCGGGCTATCGAGTATTTAACCCCGCAACAGAATATGAGAATTTATCGGATCCTTTCCCGGTAGTGATCGATAAAACTGAGCCAGGCAAGCCGGAATTATCAGCTATCCACTTCCCGGTAGAGGTTCAAAATGGACTGACTGCAGCAGAACTGGCCCAACTTGGCGACCAAGTTGACGCTCATGTGGCCGGTTACACAGG
Organism: Pseudomonas sp. HP_12; assembly: GCF_055283955.1. Taxonomy (NCBI): domain Bacteria; kingdom Pseudomonadati; phylum Pseudomonadota; class Gammaproteobacteria; order Pseudomonadales; family Pseudomonadaceae; genus Pseudomonas; species Pseudomonas sp. HP_12. Next base: position 94,347 of record NZ_JBTOQG010000005.1, on the reverse strand, counting down.
TATGGCCAAGCACGATCTGATACGAAGCACGTGGGGTGACATCGAAGGACCCGTCGCAGTAGTGAACGAAGACGATATGGGTTTGAACAAGGTGGTACTGAGCTTTTCAGGCGATTTCTTACGCGCAATTCCCCCTGGCGTCCAGGCAGTAAAATACGACGTCGTAGATCGGGCGGGAAACATTTCCAAACCGTCGATCCCTGTAGATATCTTGCTGTTGCTTGAACAGCTGCCTGAAAACTATCCGGCACCTCTTCTTGATCCAGCTATCGGTGATGTCATTGAATACACTGAAGCTCGAGCTGGCGTAAGGATTGATATCCCCCACTACCCAGGGGCACAAGCCTTTGACCAGATCACTCTATTTTGGGGTGCGGATAAACCCATGCTGCCGGTACAACTTCCGCCAGATAGTGAGGGTGAGGACATTGTCCTATCCGTCCGTGTGCCCTACGAAACAATTGCACTTACCCCCCTTGGAAATATCTCAATCAGTTACGAGGTCGTACGCCAGAACCAGCTCACCGGTTCATCGTTGAGCACTCAAGCTGAAGTATTTCTGACACTCCCGATTGCAGAGCCAGCATTCGCCCCGGTTGTTCAGGGCACGAGCCTGAACAACCCTGACAAAACTGATAACTTCATTGATGAAGATGACTACGAGCTCAATGCGCGTGCCATTGTCAAGTGGGATCCACAGTTCCGGATCAATGACGATATCAATCTATTCTGGGGTGAGCAGTCAAGATTGCAGTGGTATCAGATTAAAGAAGAAGACATCGCAGCAGGACGAGATTTAATTATCCCTGTTGCGAACTCAATCATGAAGGCGCAGGGTACCGGCGCTGAAATCCCAGTTCGATACGCCGTAGTTCGTTCTGGTAACCCCAACGCCGTAATGTCTACTACACAGCTGATCACAGTCCGCTCAAAAGAGGAACTACCGGGCGGAGCTGAAGGGATCGACGGTCCTGCGTTCAAACTTACCGCAGCGGGGCTTATTTCACTTACCGTTGCGGCAAACGGAACAGATGGGCACGTCGCTCCCTACGCAAACATCGCGGAGAATCAGAAGCTTTTCTTCACCTTCCGAGGATTTGACGAAAGCAACAACCCTGTTGATGCAGCCACTTTCACCGCGACGAGGGAACTGGACGATATCGACATTGTAAACGGCTACAGTTTTCATGTCCCATTTAATACGCTAAGAACCGTATGCGCTGGGTATTGCGAGGCCTACGTGAGAGTAGAACCCGCCCCAGGCAGTAATCAAAGTGCTGTTACATCTAAACTAACGCGCGTGCCAATTGATATGCGCGAAGCAATTGAAACCACATGCACCATCCGATTCGACTAACTATTAACCACCGCAGGGCAGCGCAAGCTGCCTTGCCCTCTTACCACAAATGAAGGAATACAAGATGAATAGTCAGAATATTAATGAGCTCCGCGCGCCCATCCCCCTTGACTTGCCAAAGGTACCTGCGGCTATTGATGACGGTCTGATACCAATCGAGCGGCTGGACTCGCCTCTTAACGTCAACTTTCCAGTCTGGGCAGCTGCGGTGCCTGGCCATACATATGAGCTAGTCTTCGATGGCAATAAAATTCCGCCCCAGAAAGCTATCGTTGGGGCCGACAAGCCAGGGGATATTCTCACTGTAGAGGTGCCAGTAGCGCTGTTGACTGAAGGCACTCACCAAGTTTCATATCGCGTTTATAACCCGAACACAGATTTTGAGAATTTCTCCGGCACAACCCCAATCCAAATCGACCGAACCGCCCCAGGCGCACCGCAACTCGGCCCCATCATTTTCCCCGACGTTATCCAGAACGGCCTCACCTCCTCCGAACTGGAAGGCCTCAACAACGTCCTTCCCGGCAAGATTGCGGGCTACAGCGGCATGGCCGCAGGGGACGAAATCCGCACGTACTGGGGCCCGATGGAAGGTCCGATGACCGTCGTTGATGCCAACGACATGGGCCTGAACCGGGTGATGGTGGACTTCACGCGTCCGTTCATGGAACTGTCGGACTGCCAGACTTCTCCGGTCACCTACACCGTGACCGACCGTGCGGGCAATGTGTCGATGGTCTCTGATCCGGTGATGATCCAGCTTGACCTGGGCATGCGCCGACCTCTGCCGGCACCGGTGATCCGCGAAGCCAAGGGTCAGGTTCTGGACCCCGCCGATGCGGCGAATGGCGCCACCTTGGTGATCGATGCCACGGCTGATCTGCGCGAGGGCGAAACAGTCGTTGCTCAGTGGAACGGTCCGAAGGGCAACGATCGCCAGGAGAAGATCATTTCTGCCGCCGAAGCCGGCCAGGTGCTGGCCCTGGTGTTCCCTAACAGTGTAGTCACGGTCAATGACGGGCAAAACGTCGAGGTGTCGTACACCGTGACACGCGGCAGCGGCATCGTGCAGGAGTCGGCCAAACTTGCGCTGAAGATCATGAGCGCCGCGCTGGAACTGCCTGCGCCAACCGTCGACACAGTCGGCCCGGACGGCATTCTGCGTCCTTCACTGATTACCGGCTGGGAAGCGATCGTGCGTGTCAGTTATCGCGGGATGGACCCTCGGGATCTGGTGCGAGTGCGATGGGTTGGTGCACGTACGTTTGAAACCATGATGATGAACGTCGGTGGCATGACCGAACTGGTCTTTGGTGTGCCCAAAATGCTGATCGAGATGAGTATCGGCAGCACCGCGACGCTGACCTACATCGTGACGCGCAATGGCGTCGACATGGAGTCTGTGCCGCTTCAGCTGTCGGTGCGCGAGGGCATGATGTTCGACACATCACCGGTTACCCTGGCCGGTAAAATTTACCTGCTACCCGCCCACCCTGCGTTGCTCCCGACCTTTCCAACGGGCACCACGGTCCATCGCATCGCCAGCGGCGGTCGCCCTCCTTATACCTATTCGACCAGCGATGCGAAGGTGGCCGTCGTAGCAGCTTCCGGCTGGACGTCGGTGCGCGGCAACGGCGTGGCAACCATCACGGTCACCGATTCAGCGGGCGAACAGCAGAGTTACGACGTAACCGTCACCGGCGTCATCGAATGCCACGGCGTGGGCTCCGGCAACTACACCCAGATCTCCAACGCCGCCAACCGCATCGGCGCGCGCGTCCCGAGCATCCACGAGTTGATCGAGATCTATAACGCCTACGGCAACCGCTGGCCGATGGGCAACGCCAACTATTGGTCCTCCACCGTCGCCAAGAACGTGTTCGGCGCGAAGTGGTATTACGTGAAGAACCTCAACACCGGCAAGGACTACAAACTGCTCCACATCAATTCCAGCCTGGGCGTTGCTATTCGCTAATTAGCTAATTCGCTAATCCGCTGATTCGCGAATCAGCCACTCACGCGCGCCAGCACGCTTAAGACACCTAAGCAGCCCCCCTTTCAAAGACGTCGTCGCCACCCGACGGCGTCTTACACGTGCAGCGCCCACCCCGCCCTTAAAATCCACTCAAGGAAACCTCATAAAAATGCCCGCAAAACCTCCTCTTCAACGCCCGCAGGCACCGGCGGCGCGCGGCACGTTCAGCGCCACGGTCAACGGCCACCCCTTCATCACCCACCGCCTGAGCGCCATGGCGTGCCTGCGCCCGGGTCGGTCGGATCCGCTCACCTGCCGCATCTGGAAGATCCTCGCCACCGGCACGGTTCGCCGGCACCGCACCATGATCGGCCTGTTCATCGACCAGACAGTGCAACCCGGTAGCTACAACTTGCTGCGCAACGAACAGATCACCGTTATCTACCACCTAACGCCCACGCGGATGGCGAAGATTTATCACTCCCGCGATCTGCAGCAAGGCAACCTGACGCTGTTGGGCTGCGATGCCACTTCAGGACAGCTGCACGGCAACTTCGAGTTTGCGGTCCCGACCAAGGACTTTCACGTGACCGACGGCCTGTTCGACCTGGTCTGTGACCTGAACGCCGAGGAACATCCCGCTATCCGATCAGCCGGCGCGCCATAAGCCCGGCGATTTCCTGCATGCATGCCTCGACACTGAGGCCCGACGATTTCAACGGTTTGAGGTCATGGTTGGCCGTCGGCACCCAATGCACATTGATAGCTTTCGACAGCTCGTACCCTTCAACCGCCTCTCGATTACCCAGCGCATCACGTTCGCCTTGAACGATCAGCGTCGGCGTCCGCAGTCCCGCCAGGTGCGCGACCCGCGGTTTCTCGGGTTTTGCCGCCGCGTAGAACGGATAGCCCAGACAGAACAACCCATCGGCTTCGACTTCGTCAGCGATGACGCTGGCCATGCGTCCGCCCATGGATTTGCCGCCGATCGCCACTCGTCCGCTCACACCCCCACGCACTGCGGCATGCACCTCATGCCAGCACTCCAGCAACCTCGGTTGGGGATTGGGCGGTCGTCTGCGCCCGTCGATTCGGCGCTGGGCCATGTAGGGGAATTCAAAGCGCAGCACGCCAACACCCAAGGCCGCCAGGCGCATGGCGATGTCGTTCATAAAGTCGCTGTCCATCGGGGCGCCCGCGCCGTGGGCGAGAATCAGCGTCGATGGCGCGTCCGCTGCCTGGCCGGTCGGCGCATCCCAGATCCAGCCGTGTTCTTGCGCCAGCTGCGCGCAGTGATCGGCCGTTCGCTTCGCCGCGTGTTGTTTGCTCATGCAGGTCTCTTTTTACCAAAACATCGACCACCCGCCGACTGAGGCGAGCACCACGGCCGGCATTATGCAGCAACGTCGGCGTGCCATGACCCTGTCCGCCGTTTGCCCTGCTCCGACAGCAAGGGTTCAGCTCCCGGGCGTTAGTCTGGCCCGGCACTTCGGCAACGAGCACCGAATCCTGAGCGCCCCAACCTGCACACAACCGGGCGGTTTCATCGACGGAATATGCTTTTTGTCCGCTCCGGACGATCACCCGTGACGATCGCCGGCCTTTCTGCCAGCTCGGGCCAAATATTTTTTGGGCAGATAAAAGTGCCAATGTCAGCGGCTTTTTGTATACAACTTTGCAGTCGAAATGCTCTCTCGATGCACAGGAACGGCAGGCAGAGAAGCGTTTCAGCTATCTCCGGAAATGGTTGATCGCCGCGTCCCGCCAAGGACGCGGCAACTTTCCGTCGAGCGCGGCCAAGTGTCGCAGGCGCTGTTCCAAAGCCTTCCCTCCGCGATCATTCGCGTCTAAGCTGTGTCCGCACAGTGGACCGGCGACAGCTAGCCACAGGCCCAGCAACAAGATTGTGCCCGGCAACGCAGCCCTCTTGCAGACAAGCAGCCCCAACGCTGTTTTCACCCGCAGGGTTGTATCCAATCCCTCCCACTCACGCGCGCGATCCAGCTCGACCTGTCTTCCTTCCCTCAGGCCACTCAGCTAGAACCCAATTGCGCTTCGGCAAACGGGCCTCTGCGTGCACCGCGTCCCTCGCTTCCGTCGATCCCGAACCACGCCACTGCGTGATGGGGTACGCGCGATCGAAGGTGCGGCTGTGACCACACTAATAAAATACACACCGTGGAACCTGACATGAGCACAGCACCCAGCCCGACTGCTTATAACTACAAAGTCGTCCGCCAGTTCGCCATCATGACGGTGGTCTGGGGCATCATCGGCATGGGCCTGGGCGTCTTCATCGCCGCCCAGCTCGTGTGGCCTGACCTGAATTTCGGCTTGCCGTGGACCACATTCGGTCGACTGCGCCCCCTTCATACCAACTTGGTGATTTTCGCGTTCGGCGGCTGTGCCCTTTTTGGCACCTCCTATTACGTCGTCCAGCGCACCTGTCAGGCGCGACTGATTTCCGACGGCCTGGCGGCCTTTCATTTCTGGGGCTGGCAGGCGGTCATCATCGGCGCCATCGTTACCCTGCCGATGGGCTACACCACCACCAAGGAATACGCCGAGCTCGAATGGCCGATCGCGATCCTGCTGGCGATTGTCTGGATCGCCTACGGCGCGGTGTTCTTCGGCACCATCGTCAAGCGCAAGACCCGACATATTTATGTCGCCAACTGGTTCTACGGCGCGTTCATCGTGGTGACGGCAATGCTGCACATCGTCAACCACATCTCGCTACCGGTGAGCCTGTTCAAGTCGTACTCGGCCTATGCCGGCGCCACCGACGCGATGATCCAGTGGTGGTACGGGCACAACGCCGTGGGCTTTTTCCTTACCACCGGCTTTCTCGGGATGATGTATTACTTCGTGCCGAAACAGGCCGAACGCCCGATCTATTCCTATCGTCTGTCCATCGTGCATTTCTGGGCGCTGATCACCCTGTACATCTGGGCCGGCCCGCACCATCTGCACTACACCGCCCTGCCCGACTGGGCGCAATCACTGGGCATGGTGATGTCGATCATCCTGCTCGTGCCAAGCTGGGGCGGCATGATCAACGGCATGATGACCCTCTCGGGCGCGTGGCATAAATTGCGCACCGATCCGATTCTGCGGTTCCTCGTGCTGTCGCTGGCGTTCTACGGGATGTCGACGTTCGAGGGGCCAATGATGGCGATCAAGACCGTCAACTCGCTCTCCCACTACACCGACTGGACCATCGGCCACGTTCACGCCGGCGCGCTGGGTTGGGTGGCGATGATCTCCATCGGCGCCGTCTACCACATGATCCCGAAACTCTACGGCCGGGCGCAGATGCACAGCGTCGCGCTGATCAACACGCACTTCTGGCTCGCCACGGTCGGCACCGTCCTCTATATCGCCGCGATGTGGGTCAACGGCATCACCCAGGGCCTGATGTGGCGCGCCATCAACGACGACGGCACCCTCACCTACTCGTTTGTCGAAGCCCTGCAGGCCAGTCATCCGGGGTACATCGTCCGCGCGTTGGGCGGAGGGATTTTCGCCAGCGGCATGCTGTTCATGGCCTACAACGTGTTCCGCACCATTCGTGCAGCGAACACGGAAGAAGCGGAAGCCGCCGCACAGATTGCCGTCGTGGGGGCTCACTGATGATCAAGCACGAAGCACTGGAAAAGAACATCGGCCTGCTGTCGATCTTCATGGTCATCGCGGTGGTGGTCGGCGGGCTGACCCAGATCGTTCCGCTGTTCTTTCAGGACGTCACCACCCTGCCCGTCGAAGGCATGAAGCCGCGCCCGGCGCTGGAACTCGAAGGCCGCGACGTCTACATCGCCAACGGCTGCGTGGGCTGCCATTCGCAGATGATCCGGCCGTTCCGCGCCGAAACAGAACGCTACGGGCATTACTCGGTGGCCGGTGAAAGCGTCTGGGATCACCCATTTCTCTGGGGTTCCAAACGCACCGGGCCGGACCTGGCCCGGCTCGGCGGTCGTTACTCGGATGACTGGCACCGCGCGCATTTGAACAATCCGCGGGACCTGGTGCCGGAGTCGATCATGCCGGCCTACCCCTTCCTGGCGGACACCAGGATCGACGGCACGCTGACCGGCAAGAAGGTGGAAGTGCTGCGCAGCCTGGGCGTGCCCTACACCGATGCCGACATCGCCGGCGCAGCCGACGCGGTGAAGGGCAAGACCGAAATGGATGCGCTGGTGGCCTACCTTCAGGGCCTGGGCACCCTCATCAAGAGCAAACGGTGATCGCCATGGACATGGGAACAATACGAGGCCTGGGCACCGTCGTCGTGATGGTGGCCTTCATTGGTCTGGCGCTGTGGGTGTACAGCCCGCGGCGCAAAGCGGAATTCGACGATGCGACGTTGCTGCCGTTTGCCGATGATCCGGAGGCGATTGCGCAGGTGAGACGAGCGCAAGACCAGAGCAAAGCCCACGCCCCGTCAACACCCGAAAGGAGCCAGAAACCATGAGCGCCTTCTGGAGCATTTACGTCACGGTGCTGACGCTGGGCACGATCTTCGCGATGGGCTGGCTGCTGATCGCCACGCGCAAGGGCCAGCGCACCGACACCACCGATGAAACCGTCGGCCATGCGTTCGATGGCATCGAGGAGTACGACAACCCGCTGCCCAAGTGGTGGTTCTGGTTGTTCATCGGGACCCTTATTTTCGCCCTGGGCTACCTCGCGTTCTACCCTGGGCTGGGCAACTGGACGGGGCTGCTGCCGGGTTACGACTACGCCGACAACGACAAGAAAATCCCGTTTTCCGACGGCACAACCGGCTGGACCGGCGTGCACGAATGGGAGAAGGAGATGGCGCAATCCGAGGCGCGCTTCGGGCCGATATTCGCAAAATTCGCGGCGATGCCCATCGAGGAAGTGGCCAAAGACCCACAAGCGCTGAAGATGGGCGGTCGGCTGTTCGCGTCGAACTGCTCGGTTTGCCACGGCTCCGACGCCAAAGGCGCCTATGGCTTCCCCAACCTCACCGACGCTGACTGGCGCTGGGGCGGCGATCCGCAGTCCCTCAAAACCACCATCATGAACGGCCGTCACGCCGTGATGCCGGCGTGGGGTGCGGTGATCGGCGATCAAGGCGTGCGCGACGTGTCGGCCTATGTGCTGACGCAACTGGGTGGCCGTACGCTGCCCGCCGACGCGAACGCCGACCCGGCGGCGGGCCAGAAAATCTACGCCACCACCTGCGTCGCCTGCCACGGTCCGCAGGGCAAAGGCGTTGTTGCATTAGGCGCGCCAGACCTGACCCACCCCGGCGCGTTCATTTACGGCGCCAGCTTTGCCCAGTTGCAGCAGACCATCCAGTACGGCCGCCAGGGCCAGATGCCGGCACAGGCTTTGCTGCAGGGAAACGACCGGGTGCACCTGCTGGCGGCTTACGTGTATAGCCTGTCCCATGGGGACGAACCGGCGGCTAAGCCCGAGTGAAGGATATCGCCGTCGCACACCCTGATGATTCGGCCCGAAGGGCGCAGGACGCTGCCATGAGCAATCAGATTCCGCTGCACAACGTCACGCCGCCAACTGAAAAGGACGGCGACACCGTTGACCTGTATGCCTCGCGGGAGAAGATCTACACCCGCGCGTTCACCGGGGTGTTCCGCGATGTGCGCATGGGGGGCGGCGTTGTGCTGTTCCTGCTGTATTTCGGCACGGTCTGGCTTAACTGGGGCGCCCATCAGGCGGTGTGGTGGAACCTGCCGGAGCGCAAGTTCTACATCTTTGGCGCGACGTTCTGGCCGCAGGATTTCATCCTGTTGTCGGGCATCCTCATCGTCAGCGCGTTCGGGCTGTTCTTCATCACCGTGTTCGCCGGGCGGGTCTGGTGCGGCTACACCTGCCCGCAAAGCGTGTGGACGTGGGTGTTCATGTGGTGCGAAAAGGTCACCGAAGGCGACCGCCACCAGCGCATCAAACTCGACAAGGCGCCCATGAACGGCAACAAGTTCGCGCGCAAGTGTGCCAAGCACAGCCTCTGGCTGCTGATCGGCCTCGTCACCGGCCTGACCTTCGTCGGCTACTTCTCGCCCATCCGCCAACTGCTGCAGGCGTTCTTCACCGGCGAGGCCGATGGCTGGGCGTATTTCTGGGTCGGTTTCTTCACCCTCGCCACCTACGCCAACGCCGGCTGGCTGCGGGAGCAGGTGTGCATTTATATGTGCCCCTACGCGCGTTTCCAGAGCGTGATGTTCGACAAGGACACCCTCATCGTTTCCTACGACCCACGGCGTGGCGAGCAACGGGGCGCGCGCAAGAAGGAAACGGACTACAAGGCTGAAGGCCTGGGCGACTGCATCGATTGCACGATGTGCGTGCAGGTCTGCCCCACCGGCATCGACATCCGCGATGGCTTGCAGATTGAATGCATCGGCTGCGCGGCGTGCATCGACGCCTGCGACTCGATCATGGACAAGATGGACTACCCGCGCGGCTTGATCAGCTACACCACCGAGCACAACCTTTCCGGGCAAGTGACCCATACACTGCGGCCCCGTTTGATCGGCTATGGCCTGGTGCTGCTGGTAATGATCGGCGTGCTGACCAGTGCGTTTTACATGCGCTCGCTGGTGGGTTTCGACGTCAGCAAGGACCGCATGCTGTACCGGGAAAACGCCGAGGGACGGATCGAAAACGTCTACAGCCTGAAGATCATGAACAAGGACCAGATCGACCACACGTACGTGCTCGACGCCACCGGGCTGCCGGACCTGAAGCTGCAAGGGCGCCGCGAGATCAAGGTGCCGGCGGGCGAGATCGTCAGCCTGCCGGTGGAGCTGTCGGTCGCGCCTGAGCAACTGCCGTCGGGCACCAACGAGGTCAGTTTCGTTCTCAGGGACATTGAGCAAAGCGACACTGAAGTCCACGCCAAGAGCCGTTTCATCGGCCCGTCCATTCGCTGAGAGAGGTCGGAAATGACCCCAGTCACCGCAGCAACACCTTGGCACCGGCATTTATGGCCGTGGATCATCATCGGCATCCTGACCTGCTCGGTGGCATTGACCCTGGCCATGGTCACCATCGCCGTCACCCACCCGGACAACCTCGTCACCGACAATTATTACGAGGCCGGGAAAGGCATCAACCGCTCCCTGGATCGCGAATTGCTGGGGCAGTCCCTCAATCTGCAAGCCATGGTGGGCCTGGATGAGCTGACCGGCGAAGTGGATGTGCAACTGAGCGGCGCCAGTCAGCCGGAAACCCTGGTGCTGAACCTGATCTCCCCGACCCAGCCGGACAAGGACCGCAAAACTGTGCTGGCGCGGAATCCTTCGCAGCCGGGGCGTTATGTCGGGCAGTTGAGCGACAGGGTCGAAGGCCGGCGCTTCGTCGAATTGCTGGGGGTGGAAAACGGCCAGACCTGGCGCCTGTTCGAAGAAGAACGGATCGTCCCCGGCCAGCCACTGACCCTGGGCGACGAGCCGATTCAGGGCGCGGGCAGGCATTGATGTGAACGCCACTCAAATAACGGCCACCGAGATCAAACACCTGCAGTCTTGCTATCACTGCACGTTGCCGGTCCCGCCGGGCGGGCGCTTCATCACGTCGGTGCTGGGCGAGGCGCGGGAGTTCTGCTGCCCCGGTTGTCAGGCCGTGGCCCACGCCATCGTCGCCGGCGGCCTGGAAAGCTATTACCTGCACCGCAGCGAAGCGTCGATCAATCCTCAGGTATTACCGACGCCTCTGGCCGACGAACAAGCCCTCCTTGATCTTCCCGACGTGCAGGCGCCCTTTGTCCGCCATGAGTCCCCCGCCGGCGATGTGGCTGAAACGACGCTGATGATCGAGGGCATCACCTGCGCGGCGTGCGGCTGGCTGATCGAGCGACATCTGCGCACGTTGCCCGCCGTGGTCGAGGCGCGGCTGAACCTGTCCAACCATCGCCTCCACCTGCGATGGCATGACGTGGGGTTGCCCTTGAGCGAGGTGCTGGCCGAGCTGCGCAGCATCGGTTACGCCGGCCACCCTTATCAGGCCGACAAGGCGACCGAGCACTTGGCCCGGGAAAACCGCCGCAGCCTGCGTCAAGTGGGCGTCGCCGGGCTGCTGTGGTTTCAGGCGATGATGGCGACCATGGCGACCTGGCCCGAATTCAACATCGACCTCAGCCCCGAGATGCACACGATCCTGCGCTGGGTGGCGATGTTTCTGACGACGCCCATCGTGTTTTACAGCTGTGCGCCGTTCTTCAAAGGGGCGCTGCGCGACCTGCGCGCGCGCCATCTGACCATGGATGTTTCGGTGTCGCTGGCGATTGGCTCGGCGTACCTCGCGGGCCTCTGGACGGCGGTCACTGGCGTGGGCGAATTGTATTTCGACGCGGTCGGCATGTTCGCGCTGTTCCTGCTCACCGGCCGCTACCTGGAACGCCGCGCCCGGGAACGCACCAGCGCGGCGACCGCGCAACTGGTCAATCTGCTGCCGGCTTCCTGCCTGCGACTGGACGCGGACGGCCAGACCGAGCGCGTCTTGACGCATCAGTTGCGTTTGCACGATCAGGTGGTGGTCCACCCCGGCGCGCTGTTGCCGGCGGACGGCCGAATCATCGCGGGCCGCTCGAGCATCGACGAATCGCTGCTCACCGGCGAGTACCTGCCTCAGCCCCGTCAGGTGGGAGACGCCGTCACCGCCGGCACCGCCAATGTGGAAAGCGTGCTGACGGTGGAAGTACTCGCCCTCGGCGCTGACACGCGACTCTCTGCCGTCGTCCGATTGCTGGAGCGCGCCCAATCGGAGAAGCCGCCCCTCGCGCAAATGGCGGACCGCGCAGCGCAGTGGTTTTTGCTGATTTCGCTGGTGCTGGCGGCGTGTGTCGGCGTGGTCTGGTGGCAGCTCGACGCAAGCCGCGCGTTCTGGATTGTGCTGGCGATGCTGGTCGCCACCTGCCCGTGCGCTTTGTCGCTGGCGACGCCCACCGCCCTGACGGCCGCCACCGGCACGCTGCATAAACTCGGGCTGCTGCTCACCCGCGGCCATGTCCTGGAAGGGCTGAACCGGATCGACACGGTGATCTTCGACAAGACCGGTACGCTGACCGAAGGACGCCTGACGTTAAGGGCCATTCGCAGCCTCGGCGCGCTGAGCAGTGACGACTGCTTGAGTCTGGCGGCGGCACTGGAAAGTCGGTCTGAACACCCGATTGCCCGGGCGTTCGGCAAGACGCCGCAGACCGCTGAAGGGGGCGTCGCCATGCCGGGGCTGGGGCTCGAAGGCGTCGTTGATGGGCGCCCGTTACGCATCGGTCAACCCGGGTTTGTCTGCGCCTTGAGTGGCGTCGCCGTGCCATTGATGCCCGACGAGCCCGGTCAGTGGTTATTGCTGGGGGACGACACGCAGGTCCTCGCCTGGCTGGTGCTCGATGATCGGCTGCGGGACGACGCAGCGGCGCTGGTCACGGCGTGTAAACAGCGGGGCTGGACGACCTTGTTGCTGTCCGGCGACAGCTCGCCCATGGTCTCCAGCGTCGCGACTCAGTTGCAGATCGATGACGCCCGAGGCAGCCTGCGGCCGGATGACAAGCTCGCCATTCTGCAACGGCTGCGCGCGGAGGGCCGGACCATTCTGGTGATCGGCGACGGGGTTAATGATGTGCCGATGCTGGCGGCGGCCGACATCAGCATCGCCATGGGTTCGGCCACCGACCTGGCCAAGACCAGCGCGGACGCGGTGTTGTTGTCGAACCGTCTGCACGTGTTGGTGGAGGCTTTTGGCCTCGCTCGGCGCACACGGCGGATCATTGTGGAAAATCTGGCGTGGGCCGGGCTGTACAACGGGCTGGTGCTGCCCTTCGCGGCGCTGGGCTGGGTCACGCCGTTGTGGGCGGCGGCCGGGATGTCGGTGAGTTCGCTGGTGGTGGTGTTGAATGCCTTGCGGCTGACACGGACGAAGCGGCTTTCTGCAGAGTCCCTACCTGCCCATCAGACGGTGACCCCATGAATGCACGACCCAACCCGGAGGCCCGATGCCTGCGCTCTACATCATGATTCCGGTGGCGCTGCTGATTGTGGCGGTAGCGATTTACGTTTTTTTCTGGGCAGTGGACAGCGGTCAGTACGACGACCTCGACGGCCCGGCCCACAGCATTTTGTTCGACGATCAGGATCCCGGGCACAAAGCCGGAGTGGATGAGATGTCGGGAAAGGAGAAATCGGGCGATAAGCAGGATTTGGCCAAGTGAACCCGGTCCCTGTGGAAGATCTCCCGTCGTCCAGACGACGCGCTGTCTCGCAGCAAACACAACCCCTGTGGGAGTGAGCTTGCTCACGAAGACGGCGTTCCAGCCGCTAGAGATGCAGCGGCTATCTCGACCCCTTCGCGAGCAAGCTCGCTCCCACAATTTTTATGTCCGCAGGTAGATCTGCGGTGTTGTCATGTTTGATGAGAGTGAGCTTGCTCACGATGGCTGACTATCGACCGCGGGATATCTGTCGCGATGGCGTAATAACATTCATCGGAACGCTTTCGGATAATGCCCATGCCTGACCTCCTCCCCCAACTTTTCTCCGCCCTCGTGCTGGGCCTGCTCGGCGGCGGCCATTGCCTGGGCATGTGTGGCGGTCTGATGGGCGCCCTCACCTTTGCCATCCCCAAGGAGCAACGCGGCCGACGCCTGCGCCTGCTGATGGCCTACAACGCCGGACGTGTTTTCAGCTACGCCTGCGCCGGATTGCTGACGGGCATGCTGGGTTGGGCGGTCGCCAACAGTCCGGGAGCGATGCTGTTGCGGGTGATCGCCGGGCTGCTGATGATCACCATGGGCCTGTATCTGGCCGGATGGTGGAGCGGCCTGACCCGCATCGAAGGATTGGGCCGCGGGGTCTGGCGTCACCTGCAACCGCTGGCCAGCCGCCTGATGCCGGTGTCGACGATGCCTCGGGCTTTACTGCTTGGCGCGGTGTGGGGCTGGCTGCCCTGCGGACTGGTTTACAGCACGCTGCTGTGGTCGGCGAGCCAGGGCAATGCGCTGCACAGCGGATTATTGATGCTCGCGTTCGGCGTCGGCACCTGGCCGGTGCTGCTCGCCACGGGGCTGGCCGCCGAGCGCATCACCGCCCTGCTCCGTCGGCGCAGCGTGCGCGTGGCCGGCGGGATGCTGGTGATTCTGTTCGGCCTGTGGACACTCCCCGGCCCGCATCAACAGTGGCTGATGGGCCACACGCCTCACACAATGAATCACGGGATGGATCACACGATGACTCCTCAGATGAACCATGCAGACATGGCCCACGAGTAATCGCTGCCCCATCCATTGACCCAGATCAACGCCTTGATCTGCGCGCGCCTTACACTTCCCGCACCGCCAGCCTTCACGGGAACGCCCCCATGCTCGACGACCTTCGTTGGGATTCTGAACTCATCCGCCGCTACGATCTGGCAGGGCCGCGTTACACGTCCTACCCCACCGCCGTGCAATTTCATTCGCAGGTTGGCGCCTTCGAACTGCTGCAGGCACTGCGCGACAGCCGCATGGCGTCGCGGCCATTGTCGCTTTACGTGCACATCCCGTTCTGCGCCAACATTTGCTACTACTGCGCCTGCAACAAAGTCATTACCAAGGATCGCGGTCGCGCCCAGGCCTATCTGCAGCGCCTCGAACGCGAGATCAGCCTGATCGCCGCCCACGTCGATGACCGTCAGGTGGTCGAGCAGTTGCACTTCGGCGGTGGCACGCCGACCTTTCTCAGTCACGTTGAACTGCGCCAGCTCATGGCCCATCTGCGCCAGCACTTCACCCTGCTGGATGACCACTCCGGCGACTACGGCATCGAGATCGACCCGCGCGAGGCCGACTGGTCGACCATGGGCCTGTTGCGCGAACTGGGTTTTAACCGTGTCAGCCTCGGCGTGCAGGACCTCGATCCGCTGGTGCAGCGGGCGATCAACCGTTTGCAAAGCCTGGAAGAAACCCGCGCCATCGTTGAAGCCGCGCGCACCTTGCAGTTCCGCTCGGTGAACATTGACCTCATTTACGGCCTGCCGCTGCAAACCCCGGAGGGTTTTGCCCGCACCGTCGAGCACGTCATCGCCCTGCAGCCCGACCGGCTCTCGGTGTTCAACTACGCCCACCTGCCCGAGCGATTCATGCCCCAGCGGCGCATCGACACGGCGCAGTTGCCCAGCCCTGAGCACAAGCTGGAGATGCTCCAGCGCACCATCGAGCAACTGACCGGCGCCGGCTATCGCTACATCGGCATGGACCACTTCGCCCTGCCCGATGACGACCTGGCGATCGCTCAGGAAGAAGGCACGCTGCAGCGCAATTTTCAGGGCTACACCACCCACGGTCACTGCGACCTGATCGGCCTCGGCGTCTCGGCCATCAGCCAGATCGGTGGGCTTTATGCGCAGAACACCAACGATCTCACCGAATACCAGACCCTGCTGGCCAGCGACCAACTGGCGACCGAGCGCGGTCTGCGTTGCAACGAAGACGATCAGCTACGGCGCACCATCATCAGCCAATTGATCTGCCATTGCCGCCTCGATTTCGCCCCCGTCGAGGACGAATTCTCCATCCACTTTCGGGAATATTTCCGCGAGCAGTGGCCGCAGTTGCTGACCATGGCCACGGATGGGCTGATTCACCTGGATTCGAAAGGCATCACCGTCAGCCCGGCGGGACGTCTGCTGGTGCGCTCGATCTGCATGGTGTTCGACGGGTATCTGGGCGCGCAAAACCGTCAGCGCTATTCCCGGGTGATATAGGCCCGCGTGATCCAGGCATTTTCCGCCTGGAGCGGAGGAATCATTTCTGGCCATGGAGGCGCGTGGTAGTCGCAGGGTTAACCGCTGAGTTACCCTTACGACTTATGTGTGTTTCTGCAAAAGGAATTACCCGATGTCTGAGCCAGTCAAACTGCGCGCTCCCACCCAGGCTCATTGCAAGGACTGCAGCCTGGCCCCGTTGTGCCTTCCGCTTTCATTGAACCTGGAAGACATGGATGCACTGGACGAGATCGTCAAACGCGGCCGGCCGTTGAAGAAAGGCGATTTTCTGTTTCGTCAGGGCGACACTTTCGCTTCCGTCTACGCCGTCCGTTCCGGCGCGCTGAAAACCTTCAGCCTCAGCGACAGCGGCGAAGAACAACTCACCGGCTTTCACCTGCCCAGCGAACTGGTCGGGCTGTCCGGGATGGACGCCGAGGCGTATCCCGTCACGGCGCAGGCCCTTGAGACCACATCGGTGTGCGAAATCCCCTTCGAACGGCTGGACGAACTGTCGGTGCAACTGCCGCAATTGCGTCGCCAGTTGATGCGCGTGATGAGCCGGGAAATTCGCGATGACCAACAGATGATGCTGCTGCTCTCGAAGAAAACCGCCGACGAGCGCATCGCCACGTTTCTGGTCAACCTCTCCGCCCGCTTCCGCGCCCGGGGCTTCTCCGCCAACCAGTTCCGCCTGAGCATGTCGCGCAACGAGATCGGCAACTACCTGGGCCTGGCAGTGGAAACCGTGTCCCGGGTGTTCACCCGCTTTCAGCAGAACGAGTTGATTGCCGCCGAGGGCAAGGAAATCCGCATCCTCGATCCGATTCAGCTCTGCGCGCTGGCCGGGGGATCGCTGGAAAGCTGATGCATCATGGTCCGGGCGGGCTTAGACTGGCGTCTTTTGAGTCATGTCCTGCCCGAGATCCATATGATTTTCGACGAATTCAGCATCAAATCCCTCATCCGCCCTGTGGTGGATTTCCCCAAGCCCGGCGTGATTTTTCGTGACATCACCCCGCTGTTCCAGTCACCCAAGGCCCTGCGCCTGGTCATCGACAGCTTCATCCAGCGTTACATCGATGCCGAGTTCACCCACGTCGGCGCGATGGACGCGCGCGGGTTTCTCATCGGCTCGATCGTTGCGTATGAGCTGAACAAACCGCTGGTGCTGTTTCGCAAGCAGGGGAAATTGCCGGCGGACGTGTTGGCCGAGGCCTATCAGACCGAATACGGCGAAGCGCTGCTGGAAGTCCACGCCGACAGCTTGTGCGACGGGGATTCGGTTGTGATGTTCGATGACCTGATCGCCACCGGCGGCACGCTGGTCGCCGCCGCTAACCTGATCCGCCGCATGGGCGCGAAGGTTCACGAAGCCGCTGCGATTATCGATCTGCCTGAACTGGGCGGCTCAAAGCGCCTGCGTGACATGGAAATCCCGACGTTCTGTTTGACCGAGTTTGCGTTGACGGATAAGTAGGAAGCCACCAATGGAAGACGTCTGATCACAGCACCAGACGTCAGGCCAG
Organism: Pseudomonas sp. HP_12; assembly: GCF_055283955.1. Lineage (NCBI taxonomy): Bacteria > Pseudomonadati > Pseudomonadota > Gammaproteobacteria > Pseudomonadales > Pseudomonadaceae > Pseudomonas > Pseudomonas sp. HP_12. Next base: position 76,763 of record NZ_JBTOQG010000005.1, on the reverse strand, counting down.
CTGACACTGCTGCTCCTGAGCGAACACGATATTGTGGGAGTGACCGGGGTGGCGCTCCACCTTGCTCACGAAGAGGCCGGTACCGCCGCCGGATATCTAGCGGTAGGAAGGCCACCTTCGCGAGCAAGCTCGCTCCCACAGGTACGGTGTTTGCTGCAAGACAGCACGGTCTTGAAGTCCGGGATTTTGCCTACAACTGAATCGGCTTGCGCCCTGCGAACGAGTGCGCGAGCGTACCGCCGTCGACCAGTTCCAGCTCGCCACCCAGCGGCACGCCGTGGGCAATGCGCGAGGTGACCAGACCTTTGTTGGTCAGCAGTTGGGCGATGTAGTGCGCCGTCGCTTCGCCTTCCACCGTCGGGTTGGTGGCGAGGATGACTTCGGTGAACGAGCCCTGCTCCTCGATCCGCGCGACCAGCTGCGGGATGCCAATGGCTTCAGGCCCCAATCCGTCCAGTGGCGACAAATGGCCCTTGAGCACGAAGTAGCGCCCGCGGTAACCGGTCTGCTCCACCGCATACACATCCATCGGGCCCTCGACCACGCACAGCAGCGTGTCGTCGCGACGGACGTCCGAGCATTGCGGGCAAAGTTCTTCTTCGGTGAGGGTGCGGCATTGTTTGCAGTTACCGACGCCTTCCATCGCCTGACTCAATGCCTGGGACAGACGCGAGCCACCGCTGCGATCACGCTCCAGCAGCTGCAACGCCATGCGCTGGGCGGTTTTCTGACCGACGCCAGGCAGAATGCGCAGGGAGTCGATCAACTGGCGAATCAGGGGGCTGAAGCTCATTGGAGAAACGTCCGACAAAAACACGAGACGCGGTTTATACCCGCGCCTCCGATTACCGTCAAATCAGGGTCACGAGACCTTGACCACCAGCTTGCCGAAGTTCTTGCCGTCGAGCAGGCCAATGAACGCGTCCGGCGCGTGCTCCAGACCTTCCACCACGTCTTCGCGGAATTTCACCTTGCCGTCCTTTACCAGCGGAATCATGGCCTGCATGAACTCTTCCAGACGGTGGTAATACTCTTCGTAGACGATGAAGCCCTGAATCTTCGCGCGCTTGGTCAGCAGCGTGCGCATCAACAGTGGCAGTTGATTCGGCCCTTCCGGCTGGCTTTGGGCGTTGTAATGGGCGATCAGTCCGCACAACGGCACCCGCGCACGCTCATTGAGCAGCGGGATGACCGCTTCAAGCACCTTGCCGCCGACCAGTTCGAAATAGATGTCGATGCCGTTCGGGACGGCTGCTTTCAGCTGCTCGGCGAAATCATCACTGCGGTGATCGATGCAGGCATCGAAGCCCAGCTCGTCGACCACATAACGGCATTTGTCTTCACCACCGGCAACACCCACCACGCGCAGGCCATTGAGCTTGGCCACCTGACCGACCACCGAGCCGACCGCCCCGGAAGCCGCAGCGACGACCAAGGTCTCGCCTGCTTTCGGTTTGCCGATGTCCATCAAACCCATGTAACCGGTGATGCCCGGCATGCCGAGCACGCCCACCGCCATCGACGGGCTGGGCAGATCTTTCGGCGCCATCAACAGGTTGCTGCCGTCGGAAATGCTATGGGTCTGCCAACCGGTCTGACCCACCACCAGATCGCCTTCCTTGAATTTCGGGTTGCGCGACTGCTCGACCACGCTGACCGCGCCGCCTGCCATCACCGCATCGATTTCCACCGGTGCCGCGTAGGACGGGGCGTCGCTCATGCGACCGCGCATGTAGGGATCGAGGGACAGGTAGAGCGTGCGCAATTGCACCTGGCCGTCTTGCAGGTCAGGCAGCGCCTCGCGCTCGAGTCGGAAGTTTTCAGGGGTCGGTGCGCCCTGTGGACGGGATGCCAGGACCACACGCTGGTTGAGGATCAATTCTTGCGTCATCGGAATGGGCTCCATGATGAAGGGTTGCGAGGGTATAGACAGCAGACCGTGGGCAGCCGGACGGGTTCGGTCGGATGTAGCGCTCCATATGACGCGCGTAATCCGGGGCGGCTCTGACGTCGTCCCCACACAAAAATGCCAGGCACGAGGGCCTGGCATTCGGGTGTCACAACGGCCGTCCGATCAGAACGGCAGTTTCATGCCGGGGGGCAGCTGCATGCCGGCGGTCATGTTGGCGGTCTTCTCCTGGCTGGCCGCTTCGATCTTGCGTACAGCGTCGTTGACGGCTGCAGCGATCAGGTCTTCGAGAATTTCCTTCTCTTCCTGCATCAGGCTGTCGTCCAGGCTGACGCGCTTGACGTCGTGACGCCCGGTCATGACCACGCTGACCAGACCGGCGCCGGATTGGCCCGTCACTTCAGCGTTGGCCAGCTCTTCCTGCATCTTGGCCATTTTTTCCTGCATCTGCTGAGCCTGCTTCATCAGGCCTGCCATGCCACCTTTCATCATGGGAGTTACTCCTCGGAAGTCATTGGATAGAAAGTCGTTGAACAATCAGGGCGCCCCATCAGCTTAGCGCCCCCGGAATTCATTGGTCCTGAATCAGCATCTAGACCGGCGCCTGCGCCGGCGCATCCACCGGCACAATCGTGTCCTCGCGAATGGACGCACCGAACTGCTGCATCATCTGCTGGATAAACGGATCGCCGTGAATCGCCGCTTCGGCCTGCTTCTGCCGATCGGCACGCCGACGCGCCGCTGCCTGAGCCGGGGTCTCCTGCTCAGGCTTGATCAGTTCGATACTCAGGTTGAGGGTGCGTTCATGGTATTGGTTCAGCGCGTCGTTCAGACGGCGCTGCTGCGTCGAGTTGAACAGCGCGCTGTGGGCCGGGTCCAGGTGCAGCAGCCAGTTGTCGCCCTCCACCGAAATCAGCGTGCAGTTGGCGGCGATGCTGCCGGTCATGCCGGAAATCGGCAGTTTCGGGAACAGCTCAAGCCAGTCGGCTGCCAGCCCGGTGGCTGGCTTGGAAGCCGGCAACAGCTCGGGCTCCTTCTCCACCGCTTCGACCGCTTCGTGGGCCAGGTCGTCAAGATAAGCGAACGACGCCGGGTCGATGTCGATGTCCGGCTCGTTGTAGTCGTCATCGGGCGGCGGCTCGTCGTCGCGCTCCATGGGCGCCGGCACGTAAGGCGTCGCGTCGGGCACGTGCTCGATCATCTGCAATGTCACGGCGTCGGCGGCGGCTTGCCGTTGCTCTGACGACTCGACTTCAGGCGCTTCAGGCACAGGGCTCGCGGGGACCGGCGCCGGCATTGGCGTCAGATCAGGCTGCTCGGCCACGGTGTCGAGGACGGGCTCGGGAATCTCGGCGACGGATTCGGAAGCGGGCTGCGAGGACGGCTCTGGTTCAGGCTCTGCTTCGGGCTCGGCAGCAGGGGCTGGCGGTGCGACCTTCGGCTCGTTCCAGGGCAGGTCGATCTCTTCCTCAGCCTTTGGCTTCGCAGGTTGAGCGTCAGGCACGGCCACCGGAGCAGGCTTGTCGATAACAGCCGCTGGCGACGGAGCGGTGACGGGGTTGGGTGCTGCGGATACTGAACTCGCCACCGCTGTCCGGGAATCAACCGTGGCCGGGTTGATCCCCACTGACTTTAACGGCTGCGTCGGCGCGTTGTCGGCGTCTGCGGGCCGGAACGCCAGCATCCGCAGCAGCACCATCTCGAAGCCGCCTCGGGGGTCCGGCGCCAAGGGCAGATCGCGGCGACCGATCAGGCCCATCTGGTAATAGAACTGCACGTCTTCGGCGGGCAATGACTGGGCCAGCGCCAGTACGCGATCCCGATCGCCATGGCCGTTGTCGACACCTTCAGGCAGCGCCTGGGCGATGGCGACACGGTGCAACACGTTGAGAATTTCCGAGAGCACGCCGCTCCAGTCAGGGCCCTGTTCGGCCAGATGGCGCACGGCTTCCAGCAGCGAGCGGGCATCGCCCTCGATCAACGCAGCCAGCACGTCGAACACCTGGCCGTGATCCAGCGTACCGAGCATGGCGCGCACATCGGCCGCCAGCACTTTGCCTTCGCCGAAGGCAATCGCCTGATCGGTGAGGCTCATGGCGTCACGCATCGAGCCATCGGCGGCGCGACCCAGCAGCCAGAGCGCGTCGTCTTCGAACGGGACGTTTTCCACGCCAAGGACGTGGGTCAAATGCTCGACCACACGCTCGGGCGTCATGTTTTTCAGGGAGAACTGCAGGCAGCGCGACAGAATGGTCGCCGGCAGCTTCTGCGGATCGGTGGTGGCGAGGATGAACTTGACGTAGGGCGGCGGCTCTTCCAGCGTTTTGAGCAACGCATTGAACGAGTGGCTGGAGAGCATGTGCACTTCGTCGATCAGGTAGACCTTGAAGCGGCCGCGACTGGGTGCGTATTGCACGTTGTCGAGCAGCTCGCGGGTGTCCTCGACCTTGGTGCGGCTGGCGGCGTCGATCTCGATGAGGTCGACAAAGCGGCCTTCATCGATCTCGCGGCACACCGAGCACTCGCCGCAGGGCGTTGAAGTGATACCGGTTTCACAGTTCAGGCACTTGGCAATGATCCGCGCAATGGTGGTCTTGCCGACCCCCCTTGTGCCCGTGAATAAATAGGCGTGGTGCAGACGCTGGCTGTCCAGCGCGTTGATCAGGGCCTTGAGCACATGGGTCTGGCCGACCATTTCGCGGAACGAGCGCGGACGCCATTTACGTGCAAGAACCTGATAACTCATTGAAAACCGTCGCGACTGGGTTGCGGAAGACCGCCAATGCTAGCGGAGCAGGGGCAAAATTGCATCTGGTGTCCGACGCTTATCGCTTTATTATGGCTGGCCTGGCTCCGCAAGACGGCTCCGCGAGATGGTTCCCCCATAAGGTTCCGCACCTGGATTCCGAAGACACAGCAGGCTTGAAGCGTCGCACTGTTACTTCGAGGGATCCGGATGCGAGTGTGGGTGAGTGGCTTAGGACTTTTGGGCGCCGTGGAGTTACTGAGCGCACCTGCTGCGGCGCAAGGCCCGCCCCTGCGTTTCGCCGTGGCCGACAGTTGGTCGATGCCGCTGATGCAAGTGGGTCCCGACGGACCTGAGACCGGCAATCTTTTCGACATCATGGAAAGCCTGGCCCGGCAGATCGGCCAGCCTGCTGAATATCGCGTGTATCCACGGCTTAGGGTGCAGGCGGCGACCGAGCGCGGTGACGTCGATGTGCGCTGTTACGCCGCGCAGTCCTGGTTGCCTGACATGTCGGGCGACTACACCTGGAGCCTGCCACTGCTGACCCAGCGCAACGTGCTGGTCGGCAGTGCCTACGACACCGCACCCTTTCAGTTGAGCGCGATTCTCGGCGATCACATCGGCACCGTGCTGGGCTATGCCTACCCGGTGCTGGACCCACTGTTCGCCACGCGCGATTTGATCCGCGAAGACGCCAGACTTCAGGAACAGGTCCTGCAAAAGCTCTCGGCCCATCGCTACCGATACGCCGTGGACACGCAGTGGTCGCTGGACTGGTACAACCGCGACCAGAAAGCCGACGAGAAACTCAGGGCCGTGTGGATCATCGATGAACAGCCGGTGGGTTGCGTCGCCCGCAACGACCCGAGCGTACCCGCGCAACGCATCATGCGCACGCTGCTGAGGATGAAGATGTCCGGGGAGATCGAGCGGATTGTCGAGCGGTATCAGGTGCATTCGGGCAACCCCGACGACCCGTATTGAGGCTGCGCCGCTTTTCGATTGTGGGACTGGCGGCGACTTTCGATTGTGGGGCTGGCGCCGATCGTAGGACCGGCTTTAGCCGGGAAAGCCTCACGCGTCACACCGCAAGACTGATGGCGTACACACTGGCCTCTTCCCGGCTAAAGCCGGTCCCACTAAAAGATCGCGCGCACTCAGTGGGACCGGCTTTAGCCGGGAAGGCATTAGGTGGCACACCACAAATTTGATGTCGCCCATCGCTGTAGCAATCCCGTCATATTCCCTCGCTAGGCTCCGGCGACACATGTTGTAACAACTCGACCTGCGAGCGCCCGCCATGACCAAGAAACCGGAAGATCCCGCACAGGCTTCGGCCCCCCAGACACCGGTGGATGGCAGCCGTCGACGCTTCCTCGGCGGCGTCGCGGTACTGGGCGCCGGCGCGACGCTCAGCGGTGTGGTGGGCGCGGCCGAAGCAGCCGTTGAAGGCAAGCCTGCGACGGACACCCTGTTGACCGGCCCGGCGCTGGACAAAGCGCTGCAGGACAACATCAAAACCATCGTGGTGATCTACGGCGAAAACCGCAGCTTCAATAACCTGTTCGCCAATTTCCCGGGCGTTGAGCACCCTCTTTCAGCCGTGAAAGCCGAGCAATACCGCCAGCGCGACCGTGACGGCAAGGTCCTCGACAGCCTGCCCCAGTGCTGGGGGGGCGTCTGCCAGATCGGCCCGCAAAGCGTCGACGGCGTCACCTACGCGACGGGCGTGCAGTATCAGGAAAACCTGCCCAACGCGCCCTTCCCCCTCAAAGGCCCGAGCGGCGAAGACCTGCCACTGAGCGTCGTCACCCGCGACCTGTGGCACGTGTTCTATCAGAACCAGATGCAGATCAACGGCGGCAAGAACGACGCCTTCGTCGCCTGGGCGGATTCCGGCGGTCTGACCATGGGCTACTACGCCCAGACCCAATATTCCCTGCGCCTGTGGGACGTCGCCAAAGAGTTCGTGCTCTGCGACAACTTCTTCCAGGGCGCTTTCGGCGGTTCGTTTCTCAACCACCAGTACCTGATCTCGGCCCGGGCGCCCTTCTACCCGGACGCGGTGAACTCCCCCGCCAAGTCACAAATTGCCGTGCTGGAAAGCAGCGATCCGCTGGACTACCGGCTCAAACCGCTGGAGAAGTCACCCGCCAGCGCCATGACCGGCCCGCCGCAATTCGGCCCGAGCGCGTTGACGCCGGACGGTTACGGCGTCAACACCATGGCCCCGCCCTACTGGCCGAGCTGGCTGCGGGACAAGGAGAAACCGGATTATTCGCAGCCGGGGCTGGCCAACGTGCTGGTGCCGCAAACCCATGACCACATCGGCGACAAGCTGTCGAAGAAGAACGTCGACTGGGCCTGGTACGCCGGCGCCTGGCAGGTGACGCTGGACGAGTACAAAGATTCGACCGGCATTCCGAAGATTCCGAACTTCCAGTACCACCACCAGCCCTTCAACTACTTCAAGCAGCAAGGGCCGGAAAACCCGGGCGAGCGCCACAAGCGTTTGCGCGACGGTGGCCTGGGGGATGAATCCAGCACCAATAAATTCCTCGCCGACGCCGAGGCCGGCAAGCTGCCCGCGGTGACCTTCTACAAACCTCAGGGCAACCTCAACATGCACGCCGGTTACGCCGACGTGGCTGCGGGTGATCGACATATCGATCGCGCCATCAAAGTGCTGCGCAACAGCCCGCAGTGGAAAAACATGGTGATCGTCATCACCGTCGATGAAAACGGCGGCTGGTGGGACCACGTCGCGCCACCGAAGGGCGACCGCTGGGGCCCGGGCACGCGGGTGCCGGCGATTGTCATCTCACCGTTCGCGCGCAAGGGGACGGTCGACCACACGGTGTACGACACCGCCTCGATCCTGCGTCTGATTACGCGGGTGCATGGTCTGGAGAAACTGGAAGGATTGACCGAGCGCGACAACGCCCTGGCGGCACGGGGTCAAACGCCGATGGGTGATCTGAGCAACGCGCTGCAGTTTCCGGTGTAGCCAGTTCCAGTGTAGCCATGCGCGCAACCATCGCTGGCAGGTGGGCTGATCTTATGTGTAATCAAGCCGCCTGCCGACCGCCGGGCTCGTTCGGCAAGCAAACCGTAAGCACCGCCAGCACCACCGCGACCCCCGCAATCACCCCATACACCGCAACCAACGAACCGCTGACGCTCGCCAATAGCCCGGCGCAGTAATTGCCGAGCATGCCGCCGACGCCTTGCATGATGTTGGCGATGCCGAAGATGGTCACGGCCAGCGCCGCACGGGACGCCATCTTCGACACGTACGCCGGGATCAGTCCGAAGATCGGGTAGAAGGCCACGGCGAACACGACGCCCGCCACGAGCGGCCAGTAGCCGGTCGGCGCGATGACCAGAATCAACGCCGCCGTCGCCACGCAGACGTACACCAGCAACATTGCCGCGCGCAGGCCGATGCGGTCCGACAACGCGCCGAGCGCCAGGCCGCTGAACATGCCGACGAAACCGATGCTGGCCCAGATCTGCGCGGTGTACTCGACGCCGAAGTTGAGCTCCGTGCGCAGGTAGGAAGACAGGTAGTTCTGAAACGGAAAGGTCGAGAAGCCGATCAGAAAATTCATCGACCAGACTGCATACACCCAGCCCTGCAGCGCCTCACGCAGAACGCCTCCACGTGGCGCGCCATCACTGGCACTTTCGTCGTTGCGCCTAAAGAGCAGCGCACGTTTGAAGACCAGAAACACGCCGACGGCCAGCACGACCGTGATCAGCCCAACGATCCACCACACCGTGCGCCACTCGCCCTGGGGCGCATAAAACGGCACCAGCAGGCTGTTGATGAACACGCCGTAACTGGTGCCGCTCGACACCAGCCCCATGGCCATGCCGCGGTATTTGTAGGGCACGGCGCGCGCGATCACGTCGACCATCGGCACGAATACCGTCGCCGCCGTGCCGGCCAGAATCGTCAGCAACAGACCGATCAGCACCACGTTCTGTGCCAGGGGCATAAGCAGCAAGGCCAGCGCACACACGGCGCCCGATCCGGAAATCACCCAACCGCCGCCAACACGAGGCGTCAGCCATGCCGCCAGCAACGCACTGGCGAGAAACCCGGCCTGCCCCGCTGCGGTGATGGTGCCCACGTAAGCGATGTCGAAGCCCAGGCTGGCGCGCATGTCCGGCACCAGTTGGGCAAAGAGGTAGATCCCGAAACCGTATGTCGCGGCCACGAGACCGGTAAGCAGTAACACAATCAGTGCGTTGATCCGCATCGTCGGCATCCTTGCTGAAGGCCGTCGCAGACGCGGCGGCACAGGTCGACCCGGAGCATCTCGTCTGGATCAAGCAAAGGCTAGCGCAAAACGTGAGGGTTACTGGCAGGGAAACGCGTTTTTCAACGCCGCGACAACCAGCACGGACTCATTCAGATGCAGACTCTCGGGATGCGCCTGCAAGGACTGCACAATGATGCGCATCGACTGAATCATCGGAATACCGCCTTCGGGCACGCACACCAGTCGGGGCAATCCGCCCGCTTCGTGGAACAGGTCCAGGGTGTCCATCGTCGCTTGCAGCACCCCGACGCAATGGCCGACACCCACGCCGTTCTGCGCCACGGCGCCGCTCATGCTGTTGATCCCGTCCTGGCATTCAAGCAGCAACTTGTTGCCGTCCGCCAGAGCGCCGGTGCTGACGCACAGCGCGAATAACGCCGACGCGGCCGCGATGGACTTCCCCATCAGCGTAGCCACAATTCCTTCACCGAATGATCCGACGCCTTACGCACCACAAGGCTGGCGCGCTCGCGGGTCGGCAGAATGTTTTCCAGCAGATTGGGCCGGTTGATGTCGTGCCAGATTTTACGCGCCGCATCCGGGGATTTCTCCGGCGGCAGGTCGGCCAGTTCGCGGAAGTAGGCGCCTCGCGCGCGAAACGCGGTGCGCTGCAGCATCAGAAAGCGCTCAACGTACCAGCGCTCGATGTCGCCTTCTTCGGCGTCCAGATAGATCGAGAAATCGAAGAAATCCGAGACGATGCTGCCCGGCTTCTGCCCGTCATTGCCCTCGGTCTGCAACACGTTCAGCCCTTCGAAAATCAGGATGTCGGGCTGGCTGACCTTGAAGAACTGGTCCGGGACGATGTCGTAGCTGATGTGGGAATAGACCGGGGCGGTGATTTCCGGCGTGCCGGCCTTCAGGTCCGAGAGAAACTTGACCATGCGCTTGCGATCGTAGCTTTCCGGAAAACCCTTGCGGTGCATGATGCCGTCGGCGACGAGCCGGGCATTGGGGTGCAGAAAGCCATCGGTGGTGATCAGATCCACCCGGGGATGATCCGGCCAACGCGCCATCAGCGCCTGCAGCACCCGGGCGAAGGTGCTCTTGCCGACCGCGACGCTGCCGGCCACCGCCACCACATAAGTCTGGCGTTTGGCAGGGCGTCCGAGAAAGGTGTCCTTGATGCTGTCGAGGTTGCGTGCAGCGCTGACGTGCAGATTGATCAGGCGCGACAACGGCAGGTAGATGTTGGCGACATCCTCCAGCGAGATGTCCTCGTTCACGCCTCGCAATGCGGCGAGGTCTTCTTCGGACAACGTCAATGGCGTACTGGCGCGCAGCCCCGCCCACTCCGCGCTGCTCATTACCAGATAGTCATCAGGGGCCATCAATCGCGTTCCAGTCAGGTGTCCGTATCGACAATGGTGCGAAGACTATCGTATTGATCCAAATGGAGGGCAGATTTATTTGGGTCTGTCGGGGCGATTGGCTTATGGCTTTGACGTCATTGCGCCAGATCTGCAGCCAGGGTTTCCACCGTAGACCGCGATATCAGGTCAGGCACGCGATAAGAAAATGACAACGTTAAGCCACGCAGCATTTTGCGAGCAAGACGGTGACAGGTTTGAGAAAGTTGAAAGGATCGAGCCAGGAGGGATGCTGATGATCACACTCGTCATTGCGACAAGATTTCGTTATGGAGGCAACCCCACCAGCCACACCCCGGCACACAATGTTCCCGCTATGGCTGCTGCCTTCCGGCTCTGACCAGGTTCACGGGTAATCGTTGCGGGGGGACCGATGGGGTCACCATAACGACGCTCGCCAGTGGCGAGCCGCGCCATTGTACCGGTCTCGCGCGAAGTTACAACCTCTTGTTTCAGATTAAGATTTTGAGCGTCATCAGCCCCTCGCCGCCTGAGCGATGAGGCAACTGAGGGGCTGAATGCGGCACAATGGCGCCTGCATTTTCACCTCCCTCCAGCAAGTGGCTCGCCCCCTGCCCCGCCACGCCGGGGGCGCAAGACACAGGAATCATCGATGCACTTCGCGCTCACCCCATACGAATCCCTCTCCCCCACGCAACAGCGCCAGTTGCTGGAGATCGAGCTGCTGCCCGAGCAGATCCGTCACGTCGGCGACATCCACGGCGGTCTGCACACGCTTACTGCACGTCCCGTCGTCGACCGGCAAGGCTTCGTGCTGCTCATCGACGACATCCCCCGGGGCTTTTTCGTCCTCAAGCGCAGGTCGCTGCTGCCGGACTGGGCACGTCACCGCCCGCGCATCACCACCACATTGCACGCGCTGATGATTGATAAAGGGTTTCAGGGGTTAGGACTGGGCAAGCGATGCCTGCGCGCGCTGCCGGGGTTGGCGCGAGCGTTATGGCCAGACACGGAGCAATTTATGCTGGCCGTGGAGGCCGGCAATCACCCGGCGCGCCAGCTTTACCTGGCGCTGGGTTGGCAGGATTTGCCCGAAAGCGATGCGGCTTACGCCAGCTTTGAGCGGTTGATGCTGCTCACGCTGTAACGCTCAATGGGCCAGTGATCGCAGCTGCCGAACCTTGCGGCGGCGCTCGACGTTCATCCAGTGTTCGAGGGCGGTGCCGGTCATGGGCCGCGCGACAAGGAAGCCTTGCACTTCGTGGCAGCCCAGTTCGCAGAGGATTTCGTAGACGCCTTCGGTTTCCGCGCCTTCCGCGACGACGCGATAACCAAGGCGCTTTGCCAGGTCGACGATGGCTTCCACCAGGCCGCGGTCCTTGTCGTTGCTGTCGATGTTTTCCACCAGCGACTTATCGAGCTTGACCGTGGTGGCCGGCAGTTGCCGCAGGTAGGTCCAGTTGCTGTAACCGGTGCCGAAGTCATCGATGGCGATGTCGATGTTCAATCCACGCAGGCGCTCCAGCTGCAGGCGGGTCACTTCAGGGTTGTCGCACAAGGCGCTTTCGGTGAATTCAAGCTCGAAGCCGCTCGGGTCAAGACCGCTGACTGACAAGTGCTCGAACAGCGCGTCGCTGAACGATGAGTTCGCGAGGTCGATCGCCGATACGTTCATCGCCACTTTGAAGGCATAGCCCTGGGCCTGCCAGATCGCCGCTTGAGCAACGGCCTTTTTTAGCACCCACAGGCTGAGGGAGCGAATCAACGCGGTCTTTTCCGCCAGGGGAATGAATTCCATTGGGCTGATCGGGCCCAGCATGGGATGTTGCCAACGCAGCAGCGCTTCGACGGTCACGATGCGGCCGGTCGCCACTTCCAGCCTCGGCTGATACACCAGCGACAGTTGATCCGGGCTGCGTACCGCCTCTGCCAGCGCGGCCAATAGTAGAAAGGCTCGTTGCTGGGCGAAGTCAAGATGAGGCTCGTACCAACGCCAGCCCGTCGATTTGCCCCGGGCTTCGTCCGCCGCGCTGACCACCAGCCGAATCCAGTCGCGCTCATCGCAGCGGTCCAGGCCCAATGGCAGCACACCGATGCCGACGTCCATCTGAATGGGAATATTGCGGCAGATCAGCGGCTGACGAAAATGCTCGAGCAACTGGCGAAACACCCTCTCGGCCTGCTCGGGGCGGGCATGACGGGTGATCAGCGCGATGCGCGTGGGGCTGACTTTGTACAGCGCGGTGTCGGCAGGCAACTGGCTGCGGCAGTTATCGATCATGCAGCGCACCAGCTCCTGGGCAAAGCTGTAGCCCAGCGCCTTGACGATGCTGTCGAGGAACGCCGGTGCGACCAGGTCCAGCGCGACCAGCGCGTATTTGCGGCGATCGTGCAACGCCTCCAGATCCTCCTCAAGACGCAGGCGATTGAACAAACCCGTGGGCTGATCGACGAAGCTGGCACTGCGCAGGTTATTAAGGCGCTTCATCACCAACTGGCCGTACATTTCCAGCATGGCCTGGTCGCGCGGATCAAGTTGCGGCCGGGGTGTGCTGTCAATGATGCACAGCGTGCCGAGGGCAAGACCATCGGCGGTCACCAAGGGCACGCCGGCATAAAAGCGGATGTGGGGCTCCCCGGTCACTAGCGGGTTATCGCTGAAGCGCGCGTCAAGCATCGCGTCAGGAACCTGAAACACCTCATGGCTGAGGATGGTGTAGGCACAGAAAGCGATATCGCGCGACGTCTCGCGTTCTTCAAGGCCTGCCCGTGCCCGAAACCACTGGCGGTGCTCACTGACGATGGAAACGAGGGCGATGGGGACCTGGAAATAATGGGTCACCATCGAGACGATGTGGTCGAGCACATCGTCAGCCGTCGCATCGATGAGCCCCATGTGGGTGATGCGTGAAAGCCGGGAACGCTCGTTTTTGGGCAGTGGAGCACTGGTGGCCATAACTGAAATCCCTTCTAGACCGCTTCGCCAACCGCTTCGCCAGTAGTATCAAAACGATATGTGTAGGGAAAATAGCACCGCTTTTTGCGGTGTGCAGAGGTCGCGGACAGGCGGTGAATCCCTTTCACCGCTTCGTACGGATCGCTTTTTTTCACGCACTCACATGAGTGGTTACTGCACTTGCAGGACCTCATCAGCCTTGCCGCCCGCGCCCTGTATGACCAAATGGATGAAATGCAGCTTGGTGATGACGGCTGGCGGCAACACGAACGGATAGAAATCCGCCTGACCCATGGCGCGGGACAACTCGTTGAGCATGCCGGCCAGTTCGATCCACGCATTGACGAACGCCAGGAACGCCGGCCCGCCCGGATGCTGAGGGTCGTACAAGGTTTCCAGGGGGAACGGCTGGTAGTCGAGGTCCATGTCCCGAGCGCTCATGCCCAGGCTGAGTGCGGTGTCGACGGCGTCCATCATGTGCAGGTAATGCGCCCAGGTTTCGGCCCAGTCTTCCCACGGGTGCATGGTCGCGTAGGCGCTGACGAAACTCTGCTGCCAGTCGGCCGGCGCGCCGTTCTGGTAGTGATGATCAAGGGCGTCGGCGTAGCTGGCACGGTCATCGCCGAACAGGTTACGGAATCCGTCCTGCCAGTAAGTGTCGGCGATCAGACGATCCCAGTAGTAATGCCCCACTTCATGACGGAAGTGCCCAAGCAGCGTGCGGTAGGGTTCGTGCATCTGAACGCGAACCTTCTCACGAATGGCGTCGTCCGCTTCTTCGACGTTGAGGGTGATCAAGCCACTGGCGTGGCCGGTGGTTGGCAGGTTGCCTTCCAGGTCGACGCCGAGGAATTCGAAGGCCAGCCCGCGCTCTTCATCCACGCCTTTCGGGATGACCTGAAGGCCGAGGGTGATCAACTGCGCCACCAGCCGACGCTTGGCGGTCTCGATCTTGCCCCAGCGCTCGGGGTTTTCCGGCGCGGACAGGTCGGGGATGGTCTTGTTGAGGCTACAGGCGATGCAGAAGTCGCCGGCATTCAGCGCCGGGAATATCCAGTTGCAGGCCGCCGCGGTGTTCAGATTGGCACAACGACGGTAGAGCCCGGCCTGGGGCTCGTCGCTGAGACGCCAGGTTTGCGCTTCGGGGCCCGGTTCCAGCGCGGCGATCTTGCTCTGCTCGGGCAGATAACCCAGGGCCGCCGAACACGCCAGGCACTGGCTGTTGCGGAAAAACACCGACTGCCCGCAATGGCACTGCCAGACCTTGCTGTTGCGCTTGCTTTCGCCGGCGAATGGCGCCGCGATCCGTGTGCTGAGTTGCTCGAAGAACTGGAACATGGCGATATCCTGATGGGGCTGCAAGCACTAGATCGTCAAGGATGACGGGGGTTCCGTGGGATTTTCTTACTCTTGGGTCCCGCTTATCGGCGGGACTACTTCACTCAGGTCCAGATCCGGGGACCCGCCTAACGGCGGGCATTTCGCCTTCGGCGAGTTACTTGGAAAAGCACCCCAAGTAACCAAGGGTGCTTGCTCTTGGTTAGGTTCCTCCTTCGTCGGAATACCCTCACTCCGACGACGCTCCGTGGGCCCGCGCCGAACGGACATCCATGTCCTAGCGGCGCTCTCGCGGCATCCATGCCGCTCGGCCCACTCCGCGTCGTCTGCGTTCGGCCTGCACCCAAGTCGCGTTTGGCGGTGTCTGGGATTTTTGTGCATGAAGATCAAAAGCAGATCAGAAGCAGATCAAGCGCGGATTGAGGGAAGATCAAACGCTGAGGACTTGTGGGAGTGAGCTTGCTCACGAAGGGGCCGGTACATCCATCGGATATCTGGCGTGTTGGATAAAGCATTCGCGAGCAAGCTCGCTCCCACAGGATGGGTGTGAGATCAGCAAAATTGTTGGCGCCTGAGCTGGCCTCTTCCCGGCTAAAGCCGGTCCCACTAAAAGCATCGCGTACCCTCTGGAATCGCCTCCGACTGTAGGACCGGCTTCAGCCGGGAAGCTTTTGCTTTTGCTTTTGCTTTTGCTCTTGCCGTTGCTTTTGATCTTCAAACACAAGATGTCCATTCAACGCCAATCGCGACTTGGGTGCAGGCTGAACGCAGGTCTCGCGCAGTGGGCCGAGCCGCATGGATGCGGCGAGAGCGCCGTCAGGGCATGGATGCCCGTTCGGCGCGGGCCCACGGAGCGGGACCGGAGTGAAGGAACCCTGACGAAGGAAGGGCCCAACCAGGAGCACAAGCCCTTGGTTACTTGGGGCTTTATCAAGTAACTCGCCGAAGGCGAAACAGTCTGCCCCCAGGCAGACGCACTTGATCTTGACCTAGCTGACCTCAACGCCATGTTGCGTCAGGAACCCCACAAACGCCTCTTCGTCGAGCACCTTCAGCCCCAGCTCATTGGCCTTGGTCAACTTCGAGCCCGCCCCCGGCCCGGCCACCACCGTGTGGGTCTTCGCCGAGACCGAACCGGACACCTTTGCCCCCAGCCCCTCCAGCTTCTCCTTCGCCACGTCCCGGCTCATCAACTCCAGCGAACCGGTCAGGACCCACGTCTGCCCGGCCAGCGGCAAGCCCTCCACCACCTTCTTCTCGCTCTGCCAGTGCATGCCGAAATCCTTCAGCTGCTGCTCGAGCGCCAACGCCCGCTGCGCATGCTCCGGGACATCAAAAAACGCCCTCACCGCCTGCGCCTGCTTCTCCGGCAGCGTCTGCCGCATATCCAGCCAGTCCGCCTTGACGACCGCCTCAAGGGTGACGAACTTGTCCGCCAGCTTCTGCGCCGCACCCGGCCCCACCGACGGAATATTCAACTTGTCCAGCATGCCGCCCAGGGTCGCGCTCGCCGCGAACTCCGCGCCCAGATTGCCCGTGTCCTGCAGCTCCATCTGGCATTCGCCGAGCAACGCGCCGATCACCTTCTGGTTGTGCTCGTCCTCGAAGAAACTGTGAATCTCATGGGCAACTTCCAGCCCTACGTCCGGCAAATACGTCAGCACCTCCGGCAGCGCCACAATCACCCGATCCAGCGAACCCAACGACCGCGCCAATACCTTGGCCGTCTCCTCGCCCACGTCTGGAATGCCCAGCGCGTAAATGAAGCGGGCCAGCGTCGGCTTCTTGCTGTCATCAATGGCTTTGAGCAGCTTCTTGCTGGAGATCTCGGCAAAACCCTCCAGA
Organism: Pseudomonas sp. HP_12; assembly: GCF_055283955.1. Classification (NCBI taxonomy): domain Bacteria; kingdom Pseudomonadati; phylum Pseudomonadota; class Gammaproteobacteria; order Pseudomonadales; family Pseudomonadaceae; genus Pseudomonas; species Pseudomonas sp. HP_12. The sequence goes on along the minus strand of NZ_JBTOQG010000005.1, from coordinate 60,307 downwards.
TCGATAATCTGCTCGTACGTCAGCTTGTACAGATCGGCGGGCGAACCGATGAGCTTCTCGTCCACCAGTTGCTCGATGGTCTTGTCGCCAAGCCCCTCGATGTCCATCGCCCGGCGCGAGACGTAATGGATGATCGCCTGCTTGAGCTGCGCGCCACAGGCCAGACGGCCGACGCAGCGATACACCGCGCCCTCACTGGTGGTTTCCTTGCCCTTGCTGCGCTTGATCAGTTGCGTGCGCTCGACCTGGGAGCCGCACACTGGGCAAGTCTGCGGGATCTCGACGGTACGCGCGTCTTTCGGGCGGCGCTCCTGCACCACCTGCACCACTTGCGGGATCACGTCGCCCGCGCGGCGGATGATCACCGTGTCGCCGATCATCAGGCCCAGACGCGCCACTTCGTCCATGTTGTGCAGCGTCGCGTTGGCGACGGTCACACCGGCGACTTTTACCGGCTTCAAACGGGCGACCGGCGTGACCGCGCCGGTGCGGCCGACCTGGAATTCCACGTCCAGCAGCTCGGTAAGTTCTTCCATGGCCGGGAATTTGTGGGCGATCGCCCAGCGCGGTTCGCGGGCGCGGAACCCCAGCTCGCGCTGGGCGGCAATGCTGTTCACCTTGAACACCACGCCGTCGATTTCGTACGGCAACGACAGACGTTTCTCGCCGATGTCGTGGTAGTACTTCAGGCAATCTTCGATGCCGTGGGCGATTTTCATCTCGCGGCTGATCGGCATGCCCCACTCTTTCAGTTGCTGCAGGTTGCCGGTGTGGGTGTCGGCGATGTCATGGGACACCTGGCCGATGCCATAGCAGCAGAATTCCAGCGGGCGGTTGGCGGTGATTTTCGAATCCAGCTGGCGCAGGCTCCCGGCCGCCGCGTTGCGCGGGTTGGCGAAAGCCTTGCCGCCCACTTCAAGCTGGCTGGCGTTCAGACGCTCGAAGCCGGCCTTGGACATGAACACTTCGCCGCGCACTTCGAGGGTGTCCGGCCAGCCTGTGCCGTGCAGCTTCAGCGGGATACTGCGCACGGTGCGCACATTGACGCTAATGTCTTCGCCGGTGGTGCCGTCGCCGCGCGTCGCGCCACGAACCAGCGCGCCACTCTGGTACAGCAGGCTCACGGCCAGACCATCGAGCTTGGGTTCGCAGCTGTACTGGACCTTGGTGCCAGCGCCGAACAGGTCGCCCACTGGCAGGTCCAGACCTTCGTTCACCCGGCGATCGAATTCGAGCATGTCGCGCTCTACGAAAGCTTTGGCGAGACTGAGCATGGGGATCTCATGACGCACCTCTGGAAAAGCGACATTGGGTAAATCTGCCACCCGCTGCGTGGGAGAGTCGGGCGTCACTAGAGCCGGATTTTCTTGCTCGAGCTCCATTAGCTCTCGTACTAGGCGATCATATTCAGCATCTGGAATCGACGGTGCGTCTAGCACGTGATAACGAAAATCGTGCTCATTTATCTCAGCGCGCAGTTCAAGGATGCGGGTTTCGGCGGCTTTCATAGGTGTGTTCTCGAAATGCAAAAGAGCAGCCGAAGCTGCTCATTTGGTGATGCTTGAATCTGTGGGAGCGCCAATCAACGACGCTGGGTCAGGGCGCGGCGTTCGAACTCGACGATGCGCTGACGGTAATGCTCGATGGTCTGCGCGGTCATGACGCTGCGCTGATCGTCTTTCAGTTCACCGTTCAGTTCATGGGCCAGTTTGCGAGCCGCGGCGACCATCACATCAAACGCCTGCTTCGGATGACGCGGCCCTGGCAGACCCAGGAAGAAGCTCACGGCGCGGGTGCTGAAGTGGTCGATATCGTCCAGATCGAACACGCCCGGCTTGACCGCATTGGCCATCGAGAACAGTACTTCGCCGTTGCCGGCCATGCTTTCGTGACGGTGGAAAATGTCCATTTCGCCAAAGCGCAGACCGCTTTCCAGAATGTTCTGCAACAGCGCCGGACCTTTGAAGCCGCTTTCGTCCCGGGAGATCACACTGATCACCAGCACTTCTTCAACCGGCGGCAGGTCCTTGTCTTCGGTGATGCGCTGGTTCGGCTTGTCGTCCGGGAAATCGTCGTCGCGGGCACTGAACAGGTCAGGGCCGGCGCTCAGGTTCAGGTCGCCCTGGTGCGGCTCGTCCTTGCGCTTGCCGCGTCGCGGTTCACGTTCGGCGCGCTCGCGGGGCGCTGCACTCATCGTCGGCAGGTCGTGCTCGTCGAGTTTCGGTTCTTTATGGGTGTCCAGAACGCGCGCAGGGCCCAACACTTCGGCGGACGTCGGTTCGTCGTCGTCCGGCAGGTTGGATAAGCTGCGGTCCAGTCTGAATTTCAATTTGCCCTTGCCGCCGCGCATACGGCGCCAGCCGTCAAACAGAATACCGGCAATGACAATAATGCCGATGACGATCAGCCACTCTCGCAGACCGATTTCCATGTAGTCCCGTGCCTCTAATAAAATTCTGAAAATTAAGGGCGTCAAACCCCTTTAAAACGTGGAGCCAACTCTATGTTCTGAATGGCCTTTTACCCACGCGAAATGGAAAAGTGGACATTAAGCTAGCACGACCAAAGGCAACTTTACACCGTCTGTTACATCTGGCAGGTCACAAGCATCTGTCACGCTGCGGCGGTGGTTCCTGTACTGGACGTCCGTGCGCCACTTTTCCCTGCAAATCTGCATGATCGCCACGCGATCAACTGCGCATACCGCTATGACTCCACCAGCGCCATCGCCTCCTCTACGTCCACTGCCACCAGCCTCGAACAACCCGGTTCGTGCATGGTGACGCCCATCAACTGGTCAGCCATTTCCATGGCGATCTTGTTGTGGGTGATGTAGATGAACTGCACGGTCTGGGACATCTCTTTGACCAACCGGGCGTAGCGCCCCACGTTGGCGTCGTCCAGCGGCGCATCGACTTCGTCGAGCATGCAAAACGGCGCCGGGTTGAGTTTGAAGATGGCAAAAACCAGCGCCAGCGCGGTCAGGGCTTTCTCACCCCCGGACAGCAAATGGATCGTGCTGTTTTTCTTGCCGGGAGGACGCGCCATGATCGTCACCCCAGTATCGAGTAAATCTTCGCCCGTCAGTTCCAAATAAGCGCTGCCGCCACCGAAAACTTTTGGAAAAAGTGCCTGAATTCCGCTGTTTATCTGATCAAAGGTCTCTTTGAAGCGGTTACGGGTTTCCTTGTCGATTTTGCGGATCACGCTCTCCAGCGTGTCCAGCGCTTCGACCAGATCGGCGTCCTGGGCGTCCAGATAGCGTTTGCGTTCGGACTGCTGCTGATACTCGTCGATCGCCGCTAGGTTGATGGCGCCCAGACGCTGAATCCGCGCGGCGATGCGCTCCAGCTCGTCTTCGGCGTCTTTCTCGTTGGCTTCGGCGGTCAGGGTCGCCAGCACGCCATCGAGGTCGTAGCCGTCTTCGTGCAATTGCTCCTGAAGCGCTTTGCGTCTTACGGTCAGGGTCTGCCATTCCAGGCGCTGCTGCTCCAGTTGCCCACGCAACAGCGCCGATTGCTGCTCGGCCTGGTTGCGACGCTTCTCGGCCTCGCGCAGTTCGCGGTCAGCGTCTTCCAAGGCGTTCTTGGCGGTACGCATCTCTTCGTCGACCACCATGCGCTTTTCCAGCAGCTCTTCGAGCTTCATGCGCAGTTCTTCCAGTGGCGCGGCGCCCTCCTCCAGGTTCAGGCTCAGCTGCTCGCGCTTCTCGGTCAGGCGCTCGGACTGCATCTCCAGCCGCTCCAGGGCTTGGCGCGTGGAATCATGCTGCGCGCGCAGCGAACCCAGGCGCACGGCCAACTGGTTGGCGTGATCCTTGTGCTGGCGTGCTTCCTGACGCACCCGGTCCAGGCGCTCGCGCAGGCTGTCGCGCTGGGCCAGCAGCAACTCGCGCTGTTCAGTGTCCAGCGCCATGCTGTCGAGGGCGTCCTGCAATTGCAGGCGGGATTCGCCGAGGGTTTCCTGCTCCATGGCCCGCTGTTCGGCGAGCTCGGTCAATTCTTCGTCGAGCCGCGTGCGGCGCAGGGTCAACTGCTCGACCTTGGCTTTGGCGGCGGACAACTGCGCCTTGAGTTCGCTCTGCTGACGGGCTTCGTCCTGCAAGCGGCGGCGCAATTGTTCGCGGTTGTCTTCCTGAAGGCGCTGCTGTTCGCGCTGGGTCGACAGTTGCTCGTCCAGCGCGGCCAACGTCGCTTCGCGTTCTTCACGCTCGGCTTCCAGGCGCTGCAATTCCTGACCCCGCGCCAGCACCCCGCTTTCGGCCTCGCTGGCGCGGCGCACACGGAGAAAATCCCGACCGACCCAGTAGCCGTCGCGGCTGATCAGGCTCTCACCGGCGCCCAGTTGGCCGCGCAGCGACAGTGCGTCGTCGAGGGTTTCAACGGGTTTGACCTGACCCAGCCAGTGGGTCAGATCGATCTGCGTGTCGACCTTGTCCAGCAGGCTGCCGGGGATGCGCGTGACGTCCGCGCCAGCGTTTACCAGGCGCAGGTCGCCCTGACTGAATCCGGCCAGATCGAGACCGGCGAAATCATCCACCAGCACCGCATTCAAGTCGGCGCCAAGCACAGTTTCCACGGCCATTTCCCAGCCGGCCTCGACCTGCAGCCCTTCAGCCAGACGCGGACGCTCGCTCAGTTGATGGTCGCGCAGCCACTCGGCGGTGCCGGTGCCGGGATCGAGTGCCGCCTGTTGCAGGGCTTCCAGCGACGCAAGCCGGCCGTTCAACCGCTGCAGATCGCCTTGGGCCTGTTGTTGCGATTGGGTGGCCTGTTGCAGATCGACGCGCAGTTGCTCCAGGCGCTCGATCAGGTGTTCTTCTTCGGCGGTCAGCTCTTCAAAGGCCATTTCCCGCGCGGCGAGGCCTTCGCTGAGTTCGAGAATCGCCGCGTCTTCCGGGTCGGCCGCGAGCAATTGGCGCTCTTCACCCAGACGTCGTTGACGCTCGGCAAGGCGTTCCAGGCTGGTTTCCAGCTGCTGAATGCGCGATTGCTGCACTTCCGCCTGCCGCCGGGGTTCGGCGGACGTGAGGTTGAAGGCGTCCCACTGTTCCTGCCAGCCGTGCATGGCGGTTTCGGCATCCTCCAGCGCGGCAGCTGATTCTTCGGCGGCCGCGAGGGTGATCTCCTGCTCCGGCTCGAGCATTTCCAGCTCTTCGCCGAGGGTCGCCAGCAGCGTGCGGTCGTGACCCAGATGGGATTCGGTTTCCAGGCGCGCACGCTCGGCTTCGCGCAGGTCGTCCTGCAACTGCCGCAAGCGTTGCTGACCGTGCTGAATACTCTGCTCGACCCGGGCGATGTCGCCGCCCACGGAGTAGAAACGCCCCTGCACCAGGTTGAATCGGTCGGACAGGTCGTGATGACCGTCGCGCAGGCGCTCGATGGCGGCGTCGGCGCTGCGCTGGTCGGCGACCAACGACTCGAAGCCGACCTCCTGATTGCCGATCACCGATTCGCGCTGCGCGACCTGCTCGTTCAGCGCCTGCCAGCGCAACGCCGACAGCTGCGCCTTGAGCTGACGCTCTTCGGCTTTATATTCCTGATACTTCTCGGCGGCCTGGGCCTGACGCTGCAGACGCTCCAGCTGCCGACCCAGTTCTTCGCGCAAATCGGTGAGGCGCGCCAGGTTCTCGTGGGTGCGGCGGATGCGGTTTTCGGTGTCGCGGCGGCGCTCCTTGTACTTGGAGATGCCGGCGGCTTCTTCGATGAAATTGCGCAGGTCCTCGGGCTTGGCTTCGATCAGCTTGGAGATCATGCCCTGCTCGATGATCGAGTAGCTGCGCGGGCCCAGGCCGGTGCCGAGGAAGATGTCGGTGATGTCGCGGCGACGGCATTTGGTGCCGTTGAGGTAATAGCTGTTCTGGCTGTCGCGGGTGACTTTGCGGCGAATGGAAATTTCCGCGTAGCTGGCGTATTCGCCCACCAGGGTGCCGTCGGAGTTATCGAAGACCAGCTCGATGCTCGCCTGGCTCACCGGTTTGCGGCTGGTGGAGCCGTTGAAGATGACGTCGGTCATCGACTCGCCGCGCAGGTTCTTGGCCGAGCTTTCGCCCATGACCCAGCGCACCGCGTCGATGATGTTGGATTTGCCGCATCCATTGGGGCCGACCACGGCCGCCATGTTGCTGGGGAAGTTCACCGTCGTCGGGTCGACGAACGATTTGAACCCGGCCAGCCTGATGCATTTGAGGCGCATGAATCAGCTGGCCGCCAGGGCAGACAACACCGATTGGCAGCTGCGCTCGGCGTAGCAGGTCAGCACGTCGCGGATCCGCGCCAGATCCCGCGCCACCACCGCTTCGAGCAACTGGCCGAAGAGGGTCAGGTACTCGCTCATTTCCGCCTGGCGTTGATCCAGGGCGAGGAAATAGAAGCGGCTCATGGACGGCTGCAGGTTCTCGACGGTCTCTTCCAGGTACGGGTTGTTGGCGAACGGATAGGCCGCGCGCATGACATTGAAGCTCTCTTCAACGAAGCCCTTCACGTCCTGGCGCTCGCAACTGGCGATGAGCCGCTGCTGGATCTGCTGGAACGCCGCGAGGTCAACCGGCTCTTTCCAGCTTCGCGCCACGGCCAGACCGAGGAGGATGTACATCTCGCTCATCAGGGCGCAAAGGCTGGTGATGTTGTGCGGGGTCAGGACCGAGACCTGCGCGCCGCGACGGGGCAGGATCACGATCAGATGGCGGCGCTCGAGAATCAGCAGCGCCTCGCGCACCGAGCCACGGCTCACGTTCAGCGCGGCCGTGACCTTCTGCTCCTGAATCCGCTCCCCTGGCTTGAGCTCGCCGCGGATGATGCGCTCGGCAAGGTGATGAGCGATCTGCTCGGCGAGGCTGTCAGGTGCCTTGAACGTCATTTCTTACCTTCAACTTCTTTGGTCGCAAACAAGCGGCGGAGTGTATCGCACTGCAGGTCTGTGGCGCAGGGCCATACTGTGGAAACTGGCACGAATTAAGCAGAAACACGGACATGTCCTGATCAAAAGCACTCAGTCGTTAAACGTTATCGTCAGGTGGGTTATCGGCCATTTCTCGAAATAATGAATTTCTTGACCTTTGAGTCAGAAATTAATTGACCCAATAGTCAGAGCTGATAGATTCATCGACATGTTCGATGACCCATCCGCCGGCAGCTGTGACCAGTGCTTATTAACGACAAGAACGAGGCGCGACCCGTGATCCAGTTTCTCCTGAACCAAGAGCTGAAAACCGAACAGGCTCTGGACCCCAATGTGACGGTGCTCAACTACCTGCGCGAGCACCTGCATAAGTCCGGCACCAAAGAAGGCTGCGCCAGCGGCGATTGCGGCGCGTGTACCGTGGTCGTGGGCGAGCTGACCACCGACGCGGCGGGCCGGGAGCAGCTGAGCTATCGCAGCCTCAATTCGTGCCTGACCTTCGTGGCCTCGCTGCACGGCAAGCAACTGATCAGCGTCGAAGACCTCAAGCATCAGGGCCGCTTGCACAGCGTTCAGCAGGCGATGGTGGACTGCCACGGTTCCCAGTGCGGTTTCTGCACGCCGGGTTTTGTGATGTCGCTGTTCGCGCTGCAAAAGAACAGCGCCGAGTCCGCCTCCTCTGAAACAAAACACGCCCAGGCCCACGAAGCCCTGGCCGGCAACCTGTGCCGCTGTACCGGTTATCGACCGATTCTCGCGGCGGCCGAGCAAAGCTGCAGTCAACCGCCAGCGGACCAGTTCGATGCCCTTAAGGCTCAGACCATCGCCCGCCTGAAGGCCATCGCGCCGACGCAAACCGGCGAGCTGAACAGCGGCGACAAGCGCTGCCTGGTGCCGCTGACCGTCGCCGATCTGGCGGATCTCTTCGACGCCTATCCCCAAGCCCGGCTGCTGGCCGGCGGCACCGATCTGGCCCTTGAAGTGACGCAATTCCATCGCCCGCTGCCGGTGATGATCTACGTCGGCAACGTCGCGGCGATGAAGAAGATCGAGCACTTCGAAGACCGCATCGAGATCGGCGCGGCAACGGCCCTCACCGATTGCTACGAAGCCTTGAGCCGCGAGTACCCGGATTTCGGCGAATTGCTGCACCGTTTTGCATCGCTGCAGATCCGCAATCAGGGCACCCTCGGCGGCAACATCGGCAACGCTTCCCCGATTGGTGATTCACCGCCCCTCCTCATAGCGCTGGGCGCGAAGATCGTGCTGCGCAAGGGCGATCAGACTCGCACCCTGGCGCTGGAGGATTACTTCATCGATTACCGCGTGACGGTGCGTCAGGAAAGCGAGTTCATCGAGCGCATCATCGTGCCCCGCGCCAATCCCCGGCAGACGTTTCGCGCTTACAAGGTGTCCAAACGGCTGGACGACGACATCTCGGCGGTCTGCGCCGCGTTCCGCGTGCACATCGAAAACGGCGCCATCGTTGACGCCCGCGCGGCGTTCGGCGGCATGGCGGCGATCCCCAAACGCGCGGCCCATTGCGAGCAGGCGTTGATCGGCCAGCCGTGGACATCGGCCACCATCGAGCGCGCCTGCGCCGCACTGGCCGAGGATTTCACGCCGCTGACGGACTTCCGCGCGAGCAAGGAATACCGCCTGCTCAGCGCGCAGAACCTGCTGCGCAAATACTTCATTGAAGTGCAAACGCCTCACATCCAGACGCGGGTGACAGCTTATGTCTAATCATCATTCAGCCAGGTCCCAGGAAGAAATGGTCGCCCTGTTTCAGCAGGACCTGACCACCGGCGTGGGCCGCAGCGTGAAACACGACAGCGCCGACAAGCACGTCTCCGGCGAAGCCATCTACATCGACGACCGCCTCGAATTCCCCAACCAACTGCACGTGTATGCGCGGCTGTCCGACCGTGCCCACGCGCGCATCGTCCGCGTCGACGTGTCGCCCTGCTACGCCTTCGAAGGCGTGCGCATCGCCATCACCCACGAAGACATTCCGGGCCTCAAGGACATCGGCCCGCTGCTGCCCGGCGATCCGTTGCTGGCCATCGACAAGGTCGAGTTCGTCGGTCAGCCGGTGATTGCCGTAGCCGCCCGGGATCTGGAAACCGCACGCAAGGCGGCGATGGCCGCGATCATCGAATACGAAGACCTGGAACCCGTGCTCGATGTGGTTCAGGCCTACCGCAACAAGCACTTCGTGCTCGACAGCCACACCCACCAGCGCGGTGATTCGGCGGCGCCGCTGGCCTCCGCTCCCCACCGGATTCAGGGCACGCTGCACATCGGCGGTCAGGAACACTTCTACCTGGAAACGCAGATTTCGTCGGTGATGCCCACCGAAGACGGCGGCATGATCGTTTACTGCTCGACGCAGAACCCGACCGAAGTGCAGAAGCTCGTCGCCGAAGTGCTGGACGTGTCAATGAACAAGATCGTCGTCGACATGCGTCGCATGGGCGGCGGCTTTGGCGGCAAGGAAACCCAGGCCGCGAGCCCCGCGTGCCTGTGCGCGGTGGTTGCGCGCCTGACCGGCCAGCCGACCAAGATGCGCCTGCCGCGCATGGAAGACATGATCATGACCGGCAAGCGGCACCCGTTTTACGTCGAGTACGACGTGGGCTTTGACAACGACGGGCGCCTGCACGGCATTCAGCTGGAGCTGGCGGGCAACTGTGGTTATTCGCCGGACCTGTCGGCGTCCATCGTCGACCGGGCGATGTTTCACGCCGACAATTCGTATTACCTGGGCGACGCCACGATCAACGGCCATCGCTGCAAGACCAACACCGCGTCGAACACGGCCTACCGGGGTTTCGGCGGCCCCCAGGGGATGGTCGCCATCGAAGAGGTGATGGACGCCATCGCCCGGCACTTGGGCAAGGACCCGCTGGCGGTGCGCAAGGCCAACTATTACGGCAAGACCGAGCGCAACGTCACCCACTACTACCAGACGGTCGAGCACAACATGCTCGAAGAAATGACCGCCGATCTGGAGGAAAGCAGTGACTACGCCGAGCGGCGCAAAGCGATCAAGGCCTACAACGCCAACAGCCCGATTCTGAAGAAAGGCCTGGCGCTGACCCCGGTGAAATTCGGCATTTCCTTCACCGCCAGCTTCCTCAATCAGGCCGGCGCGCTGATTCACATCTACACCGACGGCAGCATCCATCTCAATCACGGCGGCACCGAGATGGGCCAGGGCCTGAACGTCAAAGTGGCGCAGGTGGTGGCCGAGGTGTTTCAGGTCGACATCGACCGCGTGCAGATCACCGCGACCAACACCGACAAGGTGCCGAACACGTCGCCGACCGCAGCCTCCAGCGGGGCGGACCTGAACGGTAAGGCTGCGCAGAACGCTGCAGAAATCCTCAAGCAGCGGCTGGTGGAATTCGCAGCCAAGCATTACCAGTGCGATGAATCGCGGGTCGAGTTCCGCAACGGCCACGTCCGCGTCGGCGAGCAGGTCATCAGCTTCGACACCTTGGCGCAGCAGGCATGGATGGGCCAGGTGTCGCTGTCGAGCACCGGCTATTACAAGACGCCGAAGATTTTCTACGACCGCAGCCAGGCGCGGGGTCGGCCGTTCTATTACTTTGCCTTCGGCGCGGCCTGTACCGAGGTGCTGGTCGACACCCTGACCGGCGAGTACAAAATGCTGCGTACGGACATCCTCCATGACGTCGGCGCCTCCCTGAATCCAGCCATCGACATCGGTCAGGTCGAGGGCGGCTACATTCAAGGGATGGGCTGGCTGACCACCGAGGAACTGGTCTGGAACGACAAAGGCAAGCTGATGACCAACGGCCCGGCCGGCTACAAGATCCCGGCCGTGGCCGACATGCCGGCGGACCTGCGGGTGAAGCTGGTGGAGAACCGCAAGAACCCCGAAGACACGGTGTTCCATTCCAAAGCCGTGGGTGAACCGCCGTTCATGCTGGGCATTGCCGCGTGGTGCGCAATCAAGGACGCGGTGGCGAGTCTGGGCGATTACCAGCACCAGCCGAAGATCGACGCGCCGGCGACCCCGGAACGGGTGTTGTGGGGGTGTGAGCAGATGCGGGCGTTGCGGGTCGCGACGCAGGCATCAGAAGGTGTTGCCCATGAGCTGGTGGGTTCGCCGGTGTAGATCGTCCCCACGCTCCGCGTGGGAATGCAGCCCGAGACGCTCCGCGTCGATTAAGCGACGCGGAGCGTCAGAGGGTCCGTGGCCACGCAGAGCGTGGGAACGATCGACGTTTTGGTCAGGAGAAATCACATGAATAACTGGATCAGCGCCCTCGCCGACTTGCAGCAGCAGGGCGAGGCCTGCGTTCTGGTGACCATCATCGAGGAGCGTGGCTCGACGCCGCGCAATGCCGGCTCGAAAATGGTCGTCGGCGCCGGGCGAATCTTCGACACCATCGGCGGCGGGCATCTGGAATACAAGGCCATGGAAATCGCCCGGGAGATGCTCGCCAGCGGCAGCCAGCAAACCCGTCTGGAGCGGTTCAGCCTCGGCGCCAGCCTGGGTCAGTGCTGCGGCGGCGTGAACGTTTTGCTGTTCGAACCCATGGGCCAGCCCCAGGCGCACATTGCCGTGTTCGGCGCCGGCCACGTCGGTCGGGCGCTGGTGCCGCTGCTCGCCAGCCTGCCCTGCCGCGTGCGCTGGATCGATTCCCGCGAGGCCGAATTTCCCGCGCAGTTGCCGGAAGGCGTGACGCAGATCCTCAGCGAGGACGTCATCGAAGAAGTCGACAACCTCCCCGCTGGCAGCTATTGCATCGTCATGACCCACAATCATCAGCTGGACCTGGAACTCGCCGCCGCCATTCTCAAGCGCGGCGACTTCAGGTATTTCGGCCTGATCGGCTCGAAAACCAAGCGCGTGAAATTCGAGCATCGCCTGCGTGATCGTGGCTTCGACGCCGCTGTGGTGCAGCGCATGCGTTGCCCCATGGGCCTGACCGAGGTCAAAGGCAAACTGCCCATGGAAATCGCCGTGTCCATCGCCGGCGAAGTGATCGCCACCTACAACGCTCATTTCGGCGAGCAGAGCACCACCGCCGAACCTGTCGCCAAGCTGCTGCCGGTGTCCCGCCGCAGCCAGGCCCAATGAATCCCGGAAGAACGATCAACTGACATGACCACAGATATCAGCACTGCCAAAAAAGCCTACCGCGCCGCCATCATTCACAGCATCGCCGACCCTGCCGACGTGGCAGTGGAGGCGTCGTATGAGTATTTCGAAGACGGCCTGATGCTGGTGGAAAACGGCAAGATCCTCGCCCTCGGCACTGCCGAAGACCTGCTCGGCACGCTCACTGACGACGTCGAAATCGTCAGCTATCAGGACGCGCTGATTACCGCCGGTTTCATCGACACCCACATTCATTTGCCACAGACCGGCATGGTCGGGTCCTACGGCGAGCAGTTGCTCGACTGGCTGAATACCTACGTGTTTCCCTGCGAGAAGCAGTTCGAAGACCCCGAGCATTCGGCGCAGGTGGCTGACATCTTTCTCAAGGAATTGCTGCGCAACGGCACCACCACCGCGCTGGTGTTCGGCAGTCGTCACAAGGAGTCGGTGGAGGCGCTGTTCAGTGCCGCCGAAAAGCTCAATCTGCGCCTGATCGCCGGCAAGGTGATGATGGACCGCAACGCCCCGGATTATCTGGTGGACACCGCCGAATCCAGCTACGTCGACAGCAAGGCGCTGATCGAGCGCTGGCACGGCAAGGGCCGCCTGCATTACGCCGTCACCCCACGTTTCGCGCCGACCAGCACGCCCGAACAATTGACCCTCGCCGGCCAGCTGCTGACTGAATACCCCGACCTGTACATGCAGACCCACATCAGTGAAAACCTGAAGGAAGTCGAATGGGTGAAGGCGCTGTTCCCGGAGCGCAAGAATTACCTGGACGTGTACGACCATTTCAACCTGCTCGGCGAGCGCTCCGTGTTTGCCCACGGCGTGCACCTGTGCGACCAGGAGTGTGAGCGCCTGGCGGAAACCGGGTCAGCCATCGCCTTCTGCCCGACGTCCAACTTCTTTCTCGGCAGTGGGCTGTTCAACTTGCCGATGGCCGAAAAACACAAGGTCAACGTAGGACTCGGAACAGATGTCGGCGCTGGCACCAGTTTCTCGCTGCTGCACACGTTGAACGAGGCGTACAAGGTCATGCAGTTGCAAGGCGCCAAGTTGAGCCCGTTCAAATCGCTGTATCTCGCGACGCTGGGCGGCGCACGGGCGCTGCGGCTGGAAGACAAGATCGGCAACCTGCAGCCGGGCAGCGAAGCGGACTTTGTGGTGCTGGATTTCAACGCCACCCCGCTGCTGTCCTACCGCATGAGTCAGGGGACGAGCATTGAAGAGCAGCTGTTTGTGTTGATGACCCTGGGGGATGACCGCACCGTCAGCGAAACGTATTCGGCGGGGGTGTTGGTGCATAAGCGTTGAGGCTATGCCGCAAACGGTAGGAGCGCTTGCCCGCAATGCAGTGGGTCAGCCGACGTTGATGTCACAGGCCCGCCGCTTCGCGACCGTCGTAACCTCCGATTGCTCCTGCAGGAGATCTGCGCTCGACGCGGATTTTCGATGACAGCTGGAAACTGTAGGAGCGACCGGGGTGGCGCTCCACCTTGCTAGCGAAGACTGAGGTACATCCAACCCAAATCTGTCAGCTGTGCCGCAGCATTCGTGAGCAAGCTCAGTCCCACAGATCCCCGGTCCGACCAGAGTTATCGGCGTCAGCACAGAATTTGTGGGAGCGAGCTTGCTCGCGAAAGCATTCTGTCAGTCAGCCTGGGTGTGGCTGACCCACCGCCTTCGTGAGCAAGCTCACTCCCACAGGTCTCCCGGTCCGACCAGAGTTGCCGGCGTCAGCACAGAATTTGTGGGAGCGAGCTTGCTCGCGAAGGCGTTCTGTCAGTCAGCCTGGGTGTGGCCGACGCACCGCATTCGTGAGCAAGCTCACTCCCACAGGTCCTCGGTCCGGCCAGAGTTACCGGAGTCAGCGCAGAATTTGTGGGAGCGAGCTTGCTCGCGAAGGCGTTCTATCAGTCAGCATAGATGTGGCCGACACACCCCATTCGTGAGCAAGCTCACTCCCACAGGTCCCCGGTCCTACCAGAGCTGCCGGAGTCAGCACAGAATTTGTGGGAGCGACCGGGGTGGCGCTCCACCTTGCTCGCGAAGGCGTTCTGTCAGTCAGCCTGGATGTGGCTGACCCACCCCATTCGTGAGCAAGCTCACTCCCACAGGTCCTCGGTCCGGCCAGAGTTACCGGAGTCAGCGCAGAATTTGTGGGAGTGAGCTTGCTCGCGAAGGCGTTCTGTCAGTCAGCCTGGATGAGGCCGACGCACCGCATTCGTGAGCAAGCTCAGTCCCACAGGTCCCCGGTCCGACCAGAGTTGCCGCAGTCAGCACAAAATTTGTGGGAGCGAGCTTGCTCGCGAAGGCGTTCTGTCAGTCAACCTGAATGTTCGTGACCTAACGCATTCGTGAGCAAGGTGGAGCGCCACCCCGGTCACCCCTCCGTTTAGACCGCTGTGCTGCGCCCTGCTTTTTTCTTCGGCAGCATCAGGTGCGAGAACACGGCGTGGAGGTCGTCGGAGGCGCTGTCTTCGTCGAGGTTGAGCTTGCTGTCGATGTGATCCATGTGATGCATCATCAGGTTCACCGCCAGGGTCGCGTCCCGGGCTTCGATGGCGTCGATCAGCTGGGTGTGTTCATCGTACGAGCAGTGCGAGCGGTTGCCGCTTTCGTACTGCGCGATGATCAGCGAGGTCTGCGAGACCAGGCTGCGCTGAAAGCTGATCAGCGGGGCGTTCTTCGCCGCTTCCGCCAGCTTCAGATGGAATTCCCCCGACAGACGAATCCCCGCCCCTCGATCCCCTTTCGAAAAGCTGTCGCGCTCGTCGCTGACCATCTGGCGCAGCTCACTGAGCTGTTCCGCCGTGGCGTGCTCGACCGCCAGCTCCGTGATCGCCTTCTCCACCAGACGCCGGGCGAAGAACACCTGTCGTGCCTCTTCGACGCTCGGGCTGGCCACCACCGCGCCGCGGTTCGGGCGCAGCAACACCACGCCTTCGTGGGCCAGTCGCGAGAGTGCGCGACGAATGATGGTGCGGCTGACGCCGAAGATTTCACCGAGGGCTTCTTCGCTCAGCTTGGTGCCGGGCGCCAGACGCTGTTCGAGGATCGCCTCAAAAATGTGGGCGTAGACGATGTCGTCCTGGGTGCCGCTGCGGCCGGACTTGGCCGTGCGTGAATGTTTCTTGAGGGGTTGCAACTGATCGTTCATGGGCACTCGTGGTAACAGAATCCGGCGCGGGGCCTTGCCGTGATCAGGGCGGGTACGACCACTGTTGGAGCAACCAATAGCAGATATCCCGGCAAAGTCACAGTAAAAGTAATGGCGCATTGTACACAGCCGGCAAAGTCTGCACAGGCCCCGAAATGATGGGGCGTTATGCACACAATCCGCTAAATATTCTGCACAGGATCGAAAACATTATTTGCATTATTTGTATACAAAAGCATAATCCCTTCGTGCACGTTTCTGACCTTTCAGTCAACAAATCAGCCTGACAGGTCCATACGCCTCCCGGAGCCCGCAACCGGCTTTGTCATAACAACAAAAACGTCCCGAGGATTTCACTGTGGAAAGTCGCAAAACCGAAGCCACGCCGCTGGATCTCACGCTGCCGCGCAAGGGCCTGCTCGAACGCCTGTTCAAGCTGAGCCTGCACGGCACGACCGTCCGAACCGAGCTGCTGGCAGGGCTCACGACCTTCATCACCATGGCCTACATCATCTTCGTCAACCCCAACATCATGGCCGACGCCGGCATCGATCACGGCGCGGCGTTTGTCGCGACCTGCATCGCCGCTGCGCTGGGTTGCCTGCTGATGGGGCTGTACGCCAACTGGCCGGTGGGCCTGGCGCCGGGGATGGGCCTGAACGCGTTCTTCACCTACACCGTGGTCGGCACCATGGGCTACAGCTGGGAGACGGCGCTGGGCGCGGTGTTCGTCTCGGGCGTGATCTTCATGTTCCTGACCCTCTCACGCATCCGCGAATGGCTGCTCAACAGCATCCCGGTCAGCCTGCGCTACGCCATGGGCGCGGGGGTCGGGCTGTTTCTCGGCCTGATCGGCCTGAAGACCGCCGGTATCGTGGTCGACAGCCCGGCGACGCTGATCAAGCTCGGCTCGTTGCGCGAGCCCGGTCCGCTGCTCGCCGCCATCTGCTTTCTGATGATTGCCGTGCTCAGCTATCACCGGGTCTTCGGCGCGATCCTCATCAGCATCATCACGGTAACGCTGGCCGGCTGGGGCCTGGGGCTGGTGCACTACAACGGCATTTTCTCCACGCCGCCGAGCCTGGCGCCGACCTGGATGGCGATGGACCTCGCTGGCGTGTTCAACGTCAGCATGATCAGCGTGGTGCTGGCGTTTCTGTTCGTGCACATGTTCGACACGGCCGGCACGCTCATGGGTGTGGCACAGCGCGCCGGTTTGGTGCGCGAAGACGGCCGCATCGAGAACCTCTCGCGGGCCTTGAAGGCAGACAGCGCATCCAGTGTGTTCGGTGCGATGGTCGGTGTGCCGCCGGTCACCAGCTACGTGGAAAGCGCCTCGGGCGTGGCCGCCGGGGGTCGGACTGGTCTGACCGCCGTGACCGTGGGTGTGCTGTTCGTGGCGGCGATGTTCTTCGCCCCGCTGGCTGGCATGATTCCCGCTTACGCGACCGCAGGTGCATTGATTTACGTGGCGATGCTGATGATGGGCGGCATGGCGCACATCGACTGGGACGAAGCCACCGACAGCATTCCGGCGATCGTCACGGCAATCATGATGCCGCTGACCTTTTCGGTCGCAGACGGGATCGCGCTGGGGTTCATCACCTACGTGGTGCTGAAAGCCGGCACCGGCCGCCATCGGGAAATCTCCATTAGCCTGTGCGTGCTGTGCGCAATCTTCATCGCCAAGTTCGTGTTTTTGTAACGCTTTCCGGCCGCCGCACTGCTGATGGATGGCAGTCGTCACCGTACATGACCTGAAGCGCCGCGCAGCCCGCGGCGTTTCTGCTTTCAGATAAACAAGGAGAACACCCCATGACACTGGAAACCTGGCTGCTGTTCAGCGGGGCGGCATTGGTGGTCATTCTGATTCCGGGGCCGTTGTCGCTGCTGATGATCGGCAACAGCCTGAATTACGGCCTGCTGCGCTCCTACCCCGCCTTCCTCGGCGGCGTCTGCGCATCGATCTGCCTGCTCAGCGCCTCGGCCCTGGGACTGGGCGCCTTGCTGCTGGCGTCCGAGCAGTTGTTCAGCGCCTTGAAAATCGTCGGCGGTCTGTACCTGTTTTACCTGGCCTGGCAAAGCTGGAAACAGTCGCGCCGGCCCGCCGTTGCCGCCGAAGTGCCCGAGGCCGCCAGCAAACCGGCTTTCGGTTCACTGTTCTGGCGCGCCTTTGTGCTGGGCGGCAGCAACCCGAAAGACATCCTGTTTTTTGCCGCCTTTCTGCCGCAGTTTCTCAAGGCCGATGAGCCGTTTTTCGGCCAATTGATCACCATGATCATCACCTGGACCGTCCTCGACCTGAGCTGCAAATTGTTCTACGGCCTCAGCGCCCAGGGCGCGGCCCGCTATCTGCGCACCGGCAAGGGCCAGACCTGGTTCAACCGCATCAGCGCCGGTCTGTTCGGCACTGCGGGCACCGTGGCGCTGATCAGCCGCTGACGTCTTAACAGCCAAAAAATCGGAGCAAACACCAAGGGCAAAAAAAAGCCCGCAGTGTGGGCGGGCAAGAGGAACGCGGGGAGCAACAAGCGGCAGCGACCTAGCTGCCGCGATACGTCGAGTAGCTGTAGGGCGAAATCAGCAGTGGCACGTGGTAGTGGTCTTGCCCGGCGTCGATGCCAAAGCGCAGCACCACCTCATCGAGAAACCCGTGCTCGCCGGATTGCACGCCTTTGCCGCGAAAGTATTCGCCGGCCTGAAACTGCAATTGATAGACGCCAGACTGGTAGTCATCGCCCTGCAACAGCGGGGCGTCGCAGCGACCGTCGCTGTTGGTCACTGCTTCGGCGACTTTCTCCAGCCGGTCGCCATCGACCCGATAAAGCGCAACGCGGATGGAGCTGCCGGGGCAGCCATGTGCAGCGTCCAGCACGTGAGTGGTGAGTCGTCCCATGGCGTGTCGTTGCCTCATTCAGTGAGAGATTAAGAGATGGCCTGCACCCGAAAAGGGCATCAGCGGTAAGACATGAGCAGGATTAAGACAGTTTAGGCGAAGATTGTACACAATTAAAATCACCTAAATTTTCACTGATCACCCGCCGCGGCCCCATGCCCCGGATAGCGGCGCAAGGCAGATGAATACGCGATGACAAGCGCCATATCTGACCACTCAGGCAGGTTTCTTGCACAGTGATCCCATGAGGCCGAGAGTGGCGGGAAGTGAAAAAACAGGGTTACACGTTGTAAATAAAGTTGTATACAATCTCACCATCGCAGCGACCGTCACGGCACCTTGATGCATCGCCCTGACGACCACGCCACAGAACACAGGCTAGATAAGGAAGATTGCAGTGAGCGCCGACTACCCACGCGACCTGATCGGTTACGGCAGTAACCCGCCCCACCCCCGCTGGCCAGGCAATGCCCGTATCGCGCTGTCATTTGTGCTCAATTACGAGGAAGGCGGCGAGCGCAATATTCTGCATGGCGACAAGGAGTCCGAAGCGTTCCTTTCCGAAATGGTCGCCGCGCAACCGCTGCAGGGCCAGCGCAACATGAGCATGGAATCGCTCTACGAATACGGCAGCCGGGCCGGCGTGTGGCGCGTGCTCAAGCTGTTCAAGCAATTCGACATTCCGCTGACGGTCTTCGCGGTGGCCATGGCCGCCCAGCGTCACCCGGACGTGATCCGCGCCATGGTCGACGCCGGCCATGAGATCTGCAGCCACGGCTATCGCTGGATCGACTACCAGAACATGGACGAGGCCCAGGAACGCGAGCACATGCTCGAAGCGATCCGCATCCTCACCGAACTCACCGGCGAACGTCCGCTGGGCTGGTACACCGGGCGCACCGGCCCCAACACCCGCCGGCTGGTGATGGAAGAAGGCGGTTTTCTCTACGACTGCGACACCTACGACGACGACCTGCCGTACTGGGAGCCGAACAACCCCACCGGCAAGCCGCATCTGGTGATCCCCTACACCCTGGACACCAACGACATGCGCTTCACCCAGGTGCAGGGTTTCAACAAGGGCGACGACTTTTTCGATTACCTGAAAGACGCCTTCGACGTGCTCTACGCCGAAGGGGCCGAGGCGCCGAAGATGCTTTCGATCGGTTTGCACTGCCGCCTGATCGGTCGCCCTGCCCGGCTGGCCGCGCTGCAGCGTTTTCTTCAGTACGTCAAAGGCCACGAGCAGGTCTGGTTCGCTCGCCGTGTGGAAATCGCGCGGCACTGGCATCAGGTACACCCCTTCAATGGAGCCGCCGAATGAGCCGCTTTCAGACCCTGACGCCCTCTTCCCTCAGCCGCGACGAATTCGTCCAGGCCTTCGCCGACATCTACGAGCACTCGCCCTGGGTCGCCGAACAGGCCTATGACCTGGGCCAGCTGCATGCGCTCGATGATATCGAGACGCTGCATGCACGCATGAGCGACATCCTGTTGAGTGCCGATCACGCCGCGCAACTGGCGCTGATCAACGCTCACCCGGACCTTGCCGGCAAAGCCGCCGTGCAAGGCCAACTGACCGAAGCCAGTACCTCTGAACAGGCTGGCGCCGGTATCCACCAATGCACGGCCGAAGAGTTCCAGCGCTTCACCGAGCTGAACGACGACTATAAAGCGAAGTTCGCGTTCCCCTTCATCATGGCGGTGAAAGGCAGCAACCGGCATCAGATCCTCGCGGCCTTCGAGACGCGCATTCACAACCCGGCCGACGCCGAGTTCGCCTGCGCCCTCGCCGAGATCAACAAGATCGCGATGTTTCGCCTGCAAGCCCTCTGACCGACCTTTCCCACGCCCACTATCAAAGGCAGACAAAAAGAATGAAAGCTTACGCCGCACCCTTCGAGAAGTTCGTCAACCTGGCCGATGCGCGTCTGGGGACGAAGATCCTTTCCGTCACCGATGACTGGTTCGCCGATGCCAACCGCCTGTTCCAGCCGACCCCTGCGGTGTGGAAAGAAGGCGTGTTCGACGACAACGGCAAGTGGATGGACGGCTGGGAGTCGCGCCGCAAGCGCTTTGAAGGTTACGACAGTGCAGTGATCCGTCTGGGCGTTGCCGGTTCGATCAAGGGCGTGGACATCGACACCTCGTTCTTCACCGGCAACTACCCGCCATCGGCCTCGCTGGAAGCGTGCTTCCTGGCGTCGGGCGAGCCGGACGAAAACACCGTGTGGACGGAAGTGTTGCCGGCCGTGGAGCTCAGGGGCGACAGCCACCATTACCACGAGATCGGTGACGCCAAGGCTTACAGCCATTTGCGTTTCAACATCTACCCGGACGGCGGCGTGGCGCGTCTGCGGGTGTACGGCGTGCCCCATCGGGACTGGTCGGCGGTGGGCGACAACGAGCAGATCGATCTCGCCGCCGCGCTGAATGGCGGTCGTGCACTGGCCTGCTCCGACGAGCATTTCGGGCGCATGAGCAACATCCTCAACCCGGGCCGTGGCGTGAACATGGGCGACGGCTGGGAAACTGCACGTCGCCGTACGCCCGGCAATGATTGGGTGATCGTGGCCCTGGGGCATGCGGGCGAGGTCGAGCAGATCGTCGTCGACACCCTGCACTTCAAGGGCAACTACCCGGACAGCTGCTCGATTCAGGCAGCCTTCGTCAAAGGCGGCACCGACAGCCAGATCGAAACCCAGAGCCTGTTCTGGCGCGAGCTGCTGCCGAGCCAGAAGCTGGAAATGCACGCCGAACACACCTTCGTCGAGCAGATCAAGGCACTCGGGCCGATCACCCATATCCGCCTGAACGTGTTCCCGGATGGCGGCGTGAGCCGGCTGCGGGTGTTGGGCAAAGTCGCGAAATAAACGCTTGGCCTCTGATGACTGATGGTTCCCACGCTCCGCGTGGTAACCCCTTTGCGGACGCTCCGCGTCCAGGGTGACGCAGAGCGTCAGGGGATGCATTCCCACGCGGAGCGTGGGAACGATCACCATTTACGAATTTCGAGAAAGAAGACTCCGCATGCGCACACTGATCATCGAGCCGTTGACCAAGGCAGCCTTCGCCCCTTTCGGCGATGTCATCGAAACCGACGGCAGCGATCATTTCATGATCAATAACGGCTCGACCATGCGCTTTCACCGTCTGGCCGAGGTTGAAACGGCCACGCCGGACGACAAGGCGATCATCAGCATCTTCCGCGCCGAGGCGCTGGAGATGCCGTTGACCATCAGCATGCTGGAGCGCCATCCGCTGGGCAGCCAGGCCTTCATTCCGCTGCTCGGCCATCCTTTTCTGGTCGTGGTCGCGCCACTTGGCGATGCACCTGAACCCGAGTTGACCCGCGCCTTCATCACCAATGGCAGGCAGGGTGTTAATTACCATCGCGGCGTCTGGCACCACCCGGTGCTGACGATCGAAAAGCGGGATGACTTCCTGGTGGTTGATCGCAGTGGCAGTGGCAATAACTGCGATGAGCATTTCTTCGAAGAGAGTCAGAAGATGGTTCTCGATCCCCAACTATAAGAAGGGTCTGACCACCCGTTAAGCGGTGGAAGGCAAAGGGTAAAGACTGTGGCTGCACATCTGATGGAATGGCTGAATCTGGGCGTGCGCTGGATTCACATGATCGTCGGGATCGCCTGGATCGGCGCGTCCTTTTATTTTGTCTGGCTGGAGAACAACCTCAACCGCGCCAACCCCCGTGACGGTCTGTCGGGCGACCTCTGGGCGATTCACGGCGGCGGTATCTACCACCTGGAAAAGTACAAACTGGCCCCGCCGACCATGCCGGACGACCTGCACTGGTTCAAATGGGAAGCCTACTGGACCTGGATGTCGGGCATCGCGCTGCTGTGCATCGTGTTCTATTCCAACCCCACCCTTTACCTGCTGGCACCCGGCAGCACGCTGAGCGGCGGCGCAGGCATCGCCATCGGCGTGGGCTCATTGATCGCCAGCTGGACGATCTACGACATCCTCTGCGATTCGCCGCTGGGCAAGCGCCCTGCCCTGCTGGGCCTGGTGCTGTTCGTGCTGATCATCGCGGCCTGCTTCGGCTTCAGCCAGGTATTCAGTGGGCGAGCGGCTTACCTGCACACGGGTGCAATCATCGGCACGATCATGGTCGGCAACGTGTTGCGCATCATCATGCCGGCCCAGCGCGCGCTGGTCGCCGCCATCGCCGAGAACCGCACACCGGACCCGTCGCTGCCCGCCAAGGGCCTGCTGCGTTCACGGCACAACAACTACTTCACCCTGCCGGTGCTGTTCATCATGATCAGCAACCACTTCCCGAGCACCTATGGCAGTCAGTACAACTGGCTGATTCTGGCGGGGATCGCGGTGTGTGCGGTGCTGGTCCGTCACTTCTTCAACACCCGTCACAACAGCCACAAATACGCCTGGGCCTTGCCGGTCGGGGCACTGGGAATGATGTGCCTGGCCTACGTCACCGGCCCCGCGCAAATGTCTCGCGGCCCGGACGTGGCGGAGAAAATCCAGTATCAGCCACTGCCGGGCACGGCCATCGGTGGCCATCGCGCCGACGAGGCGAAGCCTGACGTCGCACCAGCGCCAGCCCCTGCAGCCGCCCCGGCACCTGGCGCAGAGGCAGCAGCCCAACCGGCGCAAGCCAGCAGCGGCGGCGTGGATTTCGAGAAGGTCCACAGCGTGATTCAGGAACGCTGCACCGTCTGCCACTCTGCCAAACCCACCAGCCCGCTGTTCAGCAGCGCGCCGGCCGGGATCATGTTCGATACGCCGCAACAGATCCAGCAACTGGCCCCGCGCATTCAGGCCCAGGCGGTGACCGCGCAGATCATGCCGCTGGGCAACATCACCCAGATGACCCAACAGGAACGTGACCTGCTGGGGCAATGGATTGATAAGGGGGCGCAGACGAACTGAAGTCAGCTGCAAGCTTCAAGCGGCAAGCCACAAGTCAGAAGCAGTACGCGATCGTCCTTGGCTTGAGGCTTGAGGCTTGCCGCTGGAAGCTTGCCGCTAACCGCTCCATCCGCTCCAACCAAAAAATAAAAACAATGAGGTGTTGCATGTCCGAGTCAACTCACGCGCGCATTCCTGCCGCGCCGCCACGACAGCCCCTGCCATTGCTGCAACTGATTCTGGTGGGCCTGCAACACGTCCTGTTGATGTACGGCGGTGCCGTTGCGGTGCCGCTGATCATCGGCCAGGCCGCCGGGCTTTCCCGGGAAGAAATCGCCTTTCTGATCAACGCCGACCTGCTGGTCGCCGGTATCGCCACGGTGGTGCAATCCCTGGGCATCGGTCCGCTGGGGATTCGCATGCCGATCATGATGGGCGCCAGCTTCGCCGCCGTCGGCAGCATGGTGGCGATGGCCGGGATGAGTGGCGTCGGCCTGCCGGGCATCTTCGGCGCGACCATCGCAGCGGGCTTCTTCGGCATTCTGATCGCGCCGTTCATGTCGAAAATCGTGCGCTTCTTCCCGCCGCTGGTGACCGGCACCGTGATCACTTCCATCGGCCTGTCGCTGTTCCCGGTGGCGGTCAACTGGGCCGGCGGCGGCAGCAAGGCGGTGAGCTTCGGCGACCCGGTCTACCTCGGTGTCGCCGCGCTGGTGTTGCTGACCATCCTGCTGATCAACCGCTTCATGCGCGGGTTCTGGGTCAACATCTCGGTGCTGATCGGCATGGGCCTGGGTTACATCCTCTCCGGCTTCATCGGCATGGTCGACCTCAGTGGTCTGGGTCAGGCCGAATGGCTGAAGGTGGTCACGCCCCTGCACTTCGGCCTGCCGCAATTCAGCCTCGCGCCGATCCTGTCGATGTGCCTGGTGGTGGTGATCATTTTTGTCGAATCGACAGGGATGTTCCTCGCGCTGGGCAAGATCACCGACCGCGAAGTCACGCCGGGCATGTTGCGCCGGGGGTTGCTGTGCGACGCGGCCGCCTCGTTTCTCGCGGGCTTTCTCAACACCTTCACCCATTCCTCGTTTGCGCAGAACATCGGCCTGGTGCAGATGACCGGCGTGCGCTGCCGCTCGGTGACCATCGTCGCGGGCGGGTTCCTCATCGTCCTCAGCCTGTTGCCCAAAGCGGCGTATCTGGTGGCCTCGATCCCGCCTGCCGTACTGGGCGGCGCGGCCATCGCGATGTTCGGCATGGTCGCCGCCACCGGGATCAAGATCCTCCAGGAAGCGGACATCTCCGACCGGCGCAACCAGCTGCTGGTCGCGGTGAGCATCGGCATGGGCCTGATACCCGTGGTGCGACCGGAGTTCTTCAGCCAGTTACCGCAATGGATGGGGCCGATCACCCACAGCGGCATCGCCATGGCGACACTGAGCGCGGTGTTGCTGAACCTGCTGTTCAATGTCCTCGGCGGTGCCGAGCGCGCGGCGATGGCCGGACCGCTGCATTCACACTGAGGGGTTGCCCTGTTTTCGACGGGAGTGCTCTGTGACAGAGCACTTGAGCACGGCTGCGCGAGTCAGTATCCTCCGCCGCCGCTCGAATTCAGTCCAATAACAACACTGCAACTAACCTGACTGACCGGACAACTCTCCGATCAGCCCGTGCATCTTCCAAACGGCATCGATAAATCGACCAATCGACTGTTATTTAAACAGCCGGCGGGGCTTTTTCGTCTTTTTTCAAGGTGTTGGCTCAGCTCTTGCTATCAACTCGAAGCTGACCAAACAGACAACTTAATCGATTAAAACCAAGGCGCCATAACAGAGCGTCAGTTCGCAAAAAACCACGACGTCAATCCAAGGGAGTATTTACATGAACCGCACGCTTTCCAGCCTGATGGCCGCAAGTAGCCTGCTTGCCGCCGCGCCGGCCATGTCGGGTGATCTGCTGCAGTGGCAGAGCAACAGCCTGACTTACCTCTACGGCAAGAACTTCGCCGTGAACCCTGAAAACCAGCAGACGTTCACCTACGAACATGCCGATGGCTGGAAATACGGCGATAACTTCGTCTTCCTCGATTACATCAACTACAACGGCAAGAAAGACGGCAGCCTGGGTAACGCATCGACGTACGGGGAGATTTCCCCGCGCCTGTCGATGGGCAAGATCTTCGATCAGAAATTTGAGTTCGGCCCTGTCACCGACGTGTTGCTGGCAACCACTTACGAGTTTGGCGAAGGCGATGTCGAGTCGTATCTCATCGGCCCGGGTTTTGATTTGAAGATCCCCGGCTTCGATTACTTCCAGCTGAACTTCTACAAGCGTTACAACGACGGCCACCGCGCCGGTTACGGCGCCTGGCAGATCACCCCGGTCTGGTCCTACACCATTCCAGTGGGCAAGTCCGACATTCTTATCGACGGTTTCATGGACTGGGTCGTGGACAACAAACAGTCCAACAGCAAAGGCGATTACCACTCCAACCTGCACTTCAACCCGCAGATCAAATACGACCTGGGCAAGGCGCTTAATCTTCCGGACCGGCAGTTGTACGTAGGCGTCGAGTACGACTACTGGAGCAACAAGTACGGGATCAATGACACGCGCTCTTTCGACACCGACCAGAACACCGCGAGTTTGCTGGTGAAAGTGTTCTTCTGATCGCTTCGGGATGGTGCTGGCAAGCGCCTTCGCAGGCCGTTGCCATCAGGCGTCCACAGCAGAATGCCCGGGGCCTTGGGCTCCGGGCAATTAATGCGCTTTTCATTTTCATGTGACCGATTTTTAACTTCCGCTCCGGGAAGATAGGCACCGTCGGCCACTGTCGGGCAGACACTCGAACCTCCCTGTCTGAACCACCCGGTAACCACAATGAACAAACTTCCGCAGATTACGCTCGCGTTCTGGGTCATGAAGATCTGTGCCACCACGTTAGGCGAAACAGCAGGCGACTTGCTGTCGATGACCCTCGACGTTGGCTATCTGATCAGTTCCCTTATCTTGATCAGCGTGTTTGTCGTCACGCTCATCACGCAACTGGCCTCCAAACGCTATAACCCGGCGCTGTACTGGTTGGTGATTCTTTCCACCAGCACCGCGGGCACCACCATGTCCGACTTCATGGACCGTACGCTGGGCCTCGGTTATGCAGCGGGTTCGGCCATTCTGGTGGCGATCCTGCTGGCGATCTTCTCGGCCTGGTACTGGAGCGAACGGTCGTTGTCAGTCAGCCGCGTCACCACGCTGAAAGCCGAGCTGTTCTACTGGTTCGCGATCCTGTTCTCGAACACCCTGGGCACGGCGCTGGGCGACTTCCTGGCGGATGACTCGGGATTGGGTTTCATGGGCGGGGCGTTGCTGATCGGCTCGGCGATTGCCGTGGTCGTGGTGCTTCACTACACCACCCGGTTGTCTTCGGTGGCGTTGTTCTGGATCGCCTTCGTGCTGACTCGTCCGTTCGGGGCGACGCTGGGCGACGTGCTGACCAAACCCCATGAAAAAGGCGGCCTGGACTTCGGGACGGTGGGTTCGTCGATGGTACTGCTGGGCATTCTGGTGCTGCTGGTGGGCGCCGCCATGTATTACAACCGCAAGCCCGCGCCGGCCTATGCGGTGATCAGCGACAAGTAAGGGCACGCTCCATCGAAGTAAGGCGCGCTTGCCTGGGACCGAAGCACTTCAACCCTCGCTACACAGGCTGAGGTTCAACGGGCTCAGGCAAACGCGGCCAGGGTCACCCCCTCAGGAATGCCCTTCCCACGGCAGCGGCTTGCCCGCTCGCACCCTCGCGTTCAGCGAGCGCAGCAGGTCGAGGGGATCACGGTCTTTCATCGCATGACTCTGCTCGTCGACCCAGGTCATGACCTGCTGCCGGTCGAGCGTCGGCCGGCGGTGCAGGATTTCCACCAGCTGACGCTCGCAATGCTGGGCATACGCAACGACGCTGGAAAACAATGGGCTGTTCATGCTGCCGACACCTCGCCACCGAATACGCGTTCAGCCTTGATAAGGCGCCAGTTTTGTTGCTTCCATTCCGCTACTGCTCCCGGTACAACCCGCCACACAATAGCATTGGCGCGCCGTCGCGCCAGTGACAAAGCCGGTGGACAAAGGGGATGTTGTTGCGCAGCCGAGGCAATGTTGAGCCTGCTGCGAGGCCGGTGCTAACATTCGCCACCGCCGAGCAGGCAAGGACATACCGGTTTATGAGCAGCATCCGCGAGCGCAACAAAGAACTGATCCTGCGCGCAGCCAGCGAAGAATTTGCCGATAAGGGATTCGCCGCCAGCAAGACCAGTGACATCGCCGCCAAGGCGGGTGTGCCCAAGCCCAACGTCTATTACTACTTCAAGTCCAAAGACAACCTGTATCGCGAGGTGCTCGAAAGCATCATCGAGCCGATCATGCAGGCGTCGACGCCGTTCAATCGCGAGGGTGTGCCGGCTGAAGTGCTGACGAGCTACATCCGCTCGAAGATCCGCATCTCCCGCGAGCTGCCCTTCGCTTCAAAGGTGTTCGCCAGCGAGATCATGCACGGCGCGCCGCATTTGACGCCCGAGCAGGTTGAGCAACTGAATGGACAGGCCCGGCATAACATCGAATGTATTCAGGGCTGGATCGATGACGGTCTGATCGCGCCGATCGACCCCCATCATCTGATGTTCAGCATCTGGGCCGCGACCCAGACCTATGCCGACTTCGACTGGCAGATTTCCACGGTGACGGGTAAAGCGACCCTGGACGACGCTGATTACGAAGCGGCCGCCCAGACCATCATCCGCCTGGTGCTCAAAGGGTGTGAGCCGGACCGCTGAAGGTCACTGGCTTTCTTCCTTGTCGTAGCCCAAGGCCCTGTTCACACCTTGCAAGAGCTGGCCGAAGCTCCAGGGCTTGCGGATGAACACGACTGGATGTACGACACCCGAGCTCTCGGGTGTCTCGTGACCTGACATGATCAGGATTGGGATCTGCGGATACTTGTTGCTCGACAGGTTCGCAAGGTCCGCACCGTTCAAGGTGCCCGGCATGAGGATATCGGTCAGGAGAAGCGCCACGTCGCCCGAGTTGCTTTCGAGGTACTTCGCCGCCTCGTCTGCAGTCTCCAGCGCATGGGTGGTAAAGCCTTCATCCTCGAGGATTTCGCAAACGAACTCGCGAATGATTTCCTCGTCCTCAACCACCAGAATGAGTCCCATGTTTGGTACGTCTGCTGCCATTTGCGCCACATCCACAATAATTATTTCCCATGCCTGCCCGGCCGGCCCTGTCCTGGACTCGGGTGTAGTCCGTACTGTGAGCGGCGCGAGCGCCGGAAATTCCATTGGGAAGCAACATTTGGTCGAAACGATGTGCAGATTCTGGAAATGAAACCGTACAAACGGGACTTTGCGGAATCGCAGGCAATAAAAAACCCGCCGAAGCGGGTTTGTGCAACACCGTCCAACTTCCTGTTGGCCGCCAATGCCTGGCAACGGTCGATCGTCCTTGATCCTGCAGCGGTCCGTTGCTGCAGTTGATGGATCCAATGTACCGCGACGAGGTGTTTCAACCTAGAGCCAAGTTCCTCAGGTCGTGTAAGCCTTTGGCTATACCTGTGTCAGTGACCTGCGCCCACACTCAGGTTTATACCGGTCAGGCCGAGATGCTTAATGACACCATGGCTTCCCTCCGCTGAGGGATGCGGGTCAATGGGCTGTCGTGCAAGCGGTTATAGAGCGGCCTGGCCGAACAAGAAGAATAAAGAAGCGGAGTGACGATCATGAATATGCGCAATCTTTCGATCAGCCGGCGCTTGTGGCTGATTCTCATCGTCGCCGTGGTGATGCTGTTCACGCTGGCGGCGGCGATGCTCAAACAGATCCACGACGATCTGTACGAAGCCAAAACCGTCAAGACCATGCACGTGGTGCAGACCGCCAGCGGCCTGCTCGATTACTACCATGGCCTGGAAACCGCCGGCACCCTGACCCGCGAGCAGGCCCAACAGCAGGCGATGGATGCCATTCGCGGGCTGCGCTACAACCAGACCGACTATTTCTGGATCAACGACCTGCGCCCGGTGATGATCATGCACCCGGCCAATCCCAAGCTGGTAGGCCAGGACCTGTCCGGCATCAAAGACCCGGACGGCTTCCAGGTCTTCAACGAGATGGTCACCCTGGCCAAGGCCAAAGGCGGGGGCATGGTCAATTACCGCTGGCCCAAGCCCGGCGCCACTGATGCGGTCGGCAAAACCTCGTACATCTCGCTGTTCGCGCCGTGGGGCTGGATCATCGGCTCCGGCGTTTACATCGATGACGTGCAGGCCGAGTTCTACAAGCAGGTGGTCAAGGCGCTGTCGATCAGTGCCGGCATCATTCTGGTCATGGCGCTGCTGTTGATTCTGATCGCACGCAGCATCGCCGGCCCGCTCAAGGCCACCGTCGAGGCGATGGCCAATATCGCCAGCGGCGAAAGCGACCTGACCCGCACCCTGGAAACCCAGGGCAACGACGAAGTCACGCAACTGGCCCGGCACTTCAATGCGTTCACCGCCAAGCTGCGGCGGGTGGTCAGTGAGCTGCAGTCGTCTGCGGTCGGCCTGGGTCAGGCGTCGAGTGAGCTGGGCAGCAACGCCATTCAGGCCCAGGAACGCAGCCAGCAGCAGTCGCTGCAGATGGAGCAGGTGGCCACGGCGGTCAATGAGGTCACTTATGGCGTGCAGGACGTGGCGAAGAACGCCGAGCACGCCGCCAGCGAGATGCGCAACGCCGAATCCCAGGCGCAGCAGGGTCAGGCCAACATCGACAGCAGCCTGAAGCAGATCGGGCACCTGTCCGGCACCATCGATCAGGCCGTGGAAGTGATTCGCACGCTGGCCAGCGAAAGCACGCAGATCGGCGGCGTGCTGGAGGTGATCAGTTCGATTGCCGAGCAGACCAACTTGCTTGCGCTCAACGCCGCCATCGAAGCCGCCCGCGCCGGTGATCAAGGCCGTGGCTTCGCCGTCGTCGCAGACGAAGTCCGCCTGCTGGCCCAGCGCACGCAGAAATCCACGGCGGAAATCCAGGCGATGATCGAGCGCCTGCAAGCCCATTCGGATGCGGCGGTGAAAGTCATCGCCGACAGCAGTCGTTCTTCGCAGCTGACCATCGAGCAGGCCAACCTGGCCGGCCAGAGCCTGACGTCGATCAGCCAGGCGCTGCGCAACCTCAACGGCCTGAACGCCTCCATCGCCAGTGCGACCCTTGAGCAATCCCACGTGGTGGAAGACATCAACCAGAACGTCACCCAGGCGGCGCAGTTGTCCCAGAGCACGGCGGTGGCGGCAGAACAGTCCAGCGCGGCGAGCAATCAGCTCAAGGGGTTGAGTGAACAGCTGAATGGGTTGTTGCGGCAGTTTCGGGTGTAACAACCAGATTGAGCTCCATAAGATTTGCGGTGTAACGACTGACGCTTTCCCGGCTAAAGCCGGTCCCACAGGGGTACGCGGTGTTTCCGTAGGACTGGCTTTAGCCGGGAAGAGGCCAGCCTGGGCACCCTCAATTTTGCGGTGTGACGCCTGGCGCTTTCCCGGCTAAAGCCAGTCCCACAGGGGTACGCGGTGTTTCCGTAGGACTGGCTTCAGCCGGGAAGAGGCCAGCTTGGGCACCCTCAATTTTGCGCTGTGGCGCCTGGCGCTTTCCCGGCTAAAGCCGGTCCCGCAGGGGTACGCGGTGTTAGTGGGACCGGCTTCAGCCGGGAAGAGGCCCGTTTTGACGCCATCAATTTTGCGCTGTGACGCCTGGCGCTTTCCCGGCTAAAGCCGGTCCCACAGGGGTACGCGGTGTTAGTGGGACCGGCTTCAGCCGGGAAGAGGCCCGTTTTGACGCCATCAATTTTGCGGTGTGGCGACTGACCCCTTCCCGGCTAAAGCCGGTCCTACAGAAATATACGGTGTGTCAGCTGGAGTGGCGATGAGAGAATGTAGCTCGCTTACAGCCTTGCTGAACTACGTACCTCAAGCCATTATGTATACAATAAATACAATTATTGAATACATAAATGCCGGCCCTCCTCGCCCCACCTCCCCACCATTGCCCCGACTGGGCCGAAGCCCTGCTCAACGGTTTCAGTCAGGTGCTCCTGCAACGCAGCCCCTTATGCGGTGTTTTCTGCCTGTTGGCGATTCTGATCAGCGCGCCCTCCTCCCTGGGCGCAGCGCTATTGGGCGCTGTCGCCGGTTTGCTCACGGCGCAACGGCGCGGCTACCCGAAAAGCAGGCGCCAAGACGGGCTTTATAGCTACAACGGCATTTTGCTCGGTCTGTTGATCGGCCCTCAGGTCGAATGGTCGCCACTGGTGCCGCTGCTGACCATTGCCTGCGGCGGGTTGAGCGCGATGCTCATGCACGCCTGGCTGGAGCGAACGCCGCGGGCGTCCTGCCTGAACGCCTACACCGCGCCCTTCGTGCTGTTTGGATGGTTGTTATTGATGTTTGTCGGGCCGACTTCAGTCGCTGTCGCAGACGTGAGTCCGATCCACGCGCTGCCGCTGGGTTTTGGTCAGGTCTTTCTGCTCGATCATCCGCTGGCCGGGGTGATGATCGGTGTCGGGCTGCTGATCGCCAATCGGCGCGCCGCGCTCTGGGCCTTTGTCGGTTGCCTCAGCGGCGTCACCTTCGTGCTGTGGCAGTCGCAGCCTGACTTGCCACTGCCCGCTCTGTGCGGCTACAACCCGGCGCTGGCCGGGCTGGCTTTCAGTCAGGCGCGGCACAAACCCTGGTTACCGGCGAGCGCCATTGGGCTGTCGATTCTGTTGCAGCCGGGGTTTGCAGCCATGGGGCTGGCGGCGCTCACCGCCCCGTTCATTCTGGCCTGCTGGCTGGTGCAGGCCAGCGCCCGGCTGCTGCGTCAGGCTATCGGTGATGACAGGTTGCGCTCCTGAGCGCTTTGTCCCACGCTCTGCCGACCTTGCACGCGGAACGACCCCATGGACAGCAACATCAGCTGGCGCGAACAGCTACGCATCATCATTTTTCAAAGTGACACCAAACCCGGCCGACGCTTCGACAAGATCCTGCTGGTGCTCATTCTCTGCAGCCTGCTCGTGGCGATCATCGACAGCATCGAGGCCGTTCACCGCAACTACGCTGCGCCCCTGGCCTGGATCGAGTGGACCTTCACCTTCATCTTCGCGGTCGAGTACCTGCTGCGCCTGTACTGCTCGCCCAAACCCCTCAAGTACGCCTTCAGCTTCTACGGCCTGATCGATTTGCTGGCGATCGTGCCGGGCATCCTGGCGATCTATTACAGCGACGCGCAATACCTGCTGATCGTGCGCGTGGTTCGGATGCTGCGGATCTTCCGCGTGCTCAAGCTCAGCCCTTATCTGAAACAGGCCAACTACCTGCTCGCCGCCCTGCGTGGCAGCAAGCAGAAGATCATTGTGTTCCTGGCGACCGTGTCGACGCTGGTGACGGTGTTCGGCACGTTGATGTACGTCGTCGAAGGGCCGGAGCACGGCTTCACCAGCATTCCCAAGGGCATCTATTGGGCGATCGTCACCCTCACCACGGTGGGCTTTGGCGACATTGTGCCGAAGACGCCGATCGGGCAAATCCTGTCGTCGCTGGTGATGATCACCGGTTACTCGATCATCGCCGTGCCCACCGGGATTTTCACCGCCGAACTGGCCAACGCCATGCGCGGCGATCAGCTGCAGCACAACTGCCCGGTGTGCGCCAAGAACGCCCATGAACCCAACGCGGCGTTCTGTTCGCGCTGCGGCAATGCGCTGTTTCCCAAGCTCGGCGCGATGGCCGCACCGGCGGACGCGCAACGGGACATAAGCACATGAGTTTTTGATCTATTGAGCCGCTGGGGACTTTGGTTATAGTCGCCAGCCATTGGCCATCTTGCCTGGTTATAACAACGGCTCTTCCAAGAGCGAATCACTAAACGCACCCCTGCTCAACGCCACAAGGAATCCACAGTGAAAAAGATCTTCGCCGCTTCCCTGCTCGCCGCAGGACTGGCTCTGGGCAGCGCTGCACAAGCCGCCGCGCCGTCGCTGCTGAACGTGTCGTATGACGTGATGCGCGACTTCTACAAGGACTACAACGCCGCGTTCCAGAAGCACTGGGAAGCTGAGCACAAAGAAAACGCGACGATTCAGATGTCCTTCGGCGGGTCGAGCAAGCAGGCGCGCTCTGTGATCGACGGCCTGCCTGCCGATGTCATCACCATGAACATGGCCACTGACATCAACGCGCTGGCCGACAACGGCGAGCTGGTGCCGAAGGACTGGGTCACCCGCCTGCCGAACAACAGCGCGCCGTTCACCTCGGCCACGGTGTTCATCGTGCGCAAGGGCAACCCGAAGGCGCTGAAGGACTGGCCGGACCTGGTCAAGGATGGCGTTGAAGTCGTGGTGCCGAACCCGAAAACCTCGGGCAACGGCCGCTACACCTACCTCTCGGCCTGGGGCTACACGCTGAAAAACGGCGGCGATGAAGCAGCGGCGAAGAAGTTCGTCGGCGAGCTGTTCAGCCACGTGCCCGTGCTCGACACCGGCGGCCGTGGCGCGACCACCACGTTCATGACCAACCACATCGGCGACGTGCTGGTGACTTTCGAAAACGAAGCGGAAATGATCGCCCGCGAGTTTGGTCGTGATCAGTTCGAAGTGGTCTACCCGAGCGTCTCCGCCGAAGCCGAACCGCCCGTCAGCGTCGTGGACAAAGTGGTCGACAAGAAAGGCACCCGCGCCGTGGCCGAGGAATACGTGAAGTACCTGTGGTCGCCAGAAGGCCAGGAAATCGCGGCCGCCAACTACCTGCGTCCACGGGACCCCGCAGTGCTGGCCAAATACACCGACCGCTTCCCGAAAGTGGACTTCCTGTCAGTGGAAAAAACCTTCGGCGACTGGCGCACCGTGCAGAAAACTCACTTCAATGACGGCGGCGTGTTTGATCAGATCTACCCGGGCAAGTAAGCAACGGACGATGCGAAAACGGCGACCTGAAGAGGTCGCCGTTTTTGTTTGGCTTGACCGGTGATTCACAGGGGAATGCAGAACGTGTGGGAGCGAGCTTGCTCGCGAATGCAGTGTGCCAGACAACACATAAGTCACAGACAGATCGTATTCGCGAGCAAGCTCACTCCCACATGAGCCAGGTTTGCCACGCGACATCTCGGCGACCTGAAGAGCCGCCGTTTTCATCTGCCTTGATGTCCGTCGTCTGCGGGACGCGGAGCGTCCAGGGCGGCGTTACCACGCGGAGCGTGGGAACGATCAGAACAGCTTCCCGGCTAAAGCCAGTCCCACTAACAGACCGCGCGCGCCCGTACGACCGGCTTCAGCCGGGAAGCCTTTGACCTGCTTTTGATCTTCGAACGCGACAGACCAGACGACACCCATCGCGACTTGGGTGCAGGCCGAACGTAGACGACGCGCAGTGGGCCGAGCGGCATGGATGCCGCGAGAGCGCCGTCAGGACATGGATGTCCGTTCGGCGCGGGCCCACGGAGCGTCGTCGAAGTGAGGGAACCCCGAGGTACGAGGGGCCAAACCAGGAGCAAGCACCCTTGGTTACTTGGGGTGCTTTTCCAAGTAACTCGCCGAAGGCGAAATGTCTGCCCTTAGGCAGAAGCTCTTGATCTTGATCTCGCCGAACCAGGCCTTAATTCCCGAACTGCTTGCTCAACCCCGGCGGCACGCCACTGGCATCGGTCTCCTGCCAAGGGCCGCTCGGCGAAGTCGACCAGGTCCAGCCGTTGTTCCAGCGGTAATACGTGCGCTGGCGATAAAACGTATTCGGCACATTATCCAGCACATGCACACCCAGGCGCGCATCCCAGTGACTGTTGCCACCCGGCGGCGGGGCGAAGTGCGAAGAAGTTTTCGGGCCCGGCGCCGGGATCGGCGTGGACGGCGGCGTCTCTGGCGCCGTCCGCGGGGTGCCGGGCTGCGGCGTCGGCGACGGGCCGGGGATGGTCGGGATCGGCTCGGAACTCTGTGGCCCCGGATGCTGCACCGCACAGGCTGCGGTCAATCCCACCACCAGACTCAACAAGGCAAAACGGGCGACGCGATACATAAGGGCTCTCTACTCGCTGCGTTAACGGGGTTACTGATCGGGGCTGTCGATGGTCAGGGCCTGCAGCGCCGTCACGTTGCTCGGCAACGGCTGGCTGCGACCGACCCATTCCCCCGCCGTGGGCTGACCGGCGCGGGACACCCGGGCCACCAGTTGGACTTCGGCGAAGTTCGACAGTTTCAGCTGCGGCATCATCGCGTCGTCGTCGGTCAGCTCGACCTCCACCGGCAAGTCGGCCACGGTCACGCGCTTGACCGCCAGCGGCGCCGGCGGGCCTGACACCGCACGGGCAAACACAAACACCGTGTCGCCCGGCTGAACCTTGGCTTTCAACGCTTCCGACAGCGTGACGCGCACCTTCAGACGGGCGCCCTGAACCGCCACCGGCTGGGTGTTTTCCAGCTTGCCCCCGCTTTGCACGACCTTGTCGCTGGCCCGTTTGATCCCGCCTTCCAGCGCCCCGCGGGACGGATCGTCCGGCGGCAAAACCGCCAGCAAGCGCGTCCAGTAATTCACCGCTTGATCAAACTGCTGGCTCTCGAAGGCGTTGATGCCCATCAGGCCCAGGCTGGTGACTTCCCTGGGGTCGAGCTTCAACGCTTCTTCGGCGATCCCTTGAATCTGCGGCGTCCAGGTTTTGTTGCCAGCGAAATACAGCGCCTGGGCCCACTGACCCAGCAGCTGCGGCTGACGCCCGGCCAGCTTGGCCGCGCGCTCGAACATCCGGGCGGCGTCGGCCGGGCGATCCTGGGCCATGTAGGTGCGCGCCAGGAAGTACGCGCTCTCGGCGGAATCCGGTTGCGCCTTGACCGCACGCTCCAGGCGCTCGGTCATCTGCGCCAGCGAAACCGGTGGCTGTGAGAACTCCCGGGTCAGCTCGACCTTGTCCGACGCGCCGAAATGCAGATACAGACCCAAGGCCAACACCGGTACCAGAATCGCCGCCAGCAACGGCAGCGGCTTGCCCAGGCGCGACACCCGCTCGGCACCCACGCCTTCGGTGTCGGCGAGCAATTCGCGCGCAGCCTCGGCACGACCGCCGTCCATCTGCGCGGCTGAAAGCACGCCCTCCTCCTGCTGCGCTTGCAGCTCGGCAATGCGCTCCTGATACAAGGCGACGTTGAGTGCGGTGCGATCTTCCTCAGTCTGTGCGCGACGGCCGCGCACCACGGGGATCAGCAGGAAACTCAGGGCCACCAGCAACAACAGGCCGGCGGCCATCCAGAAATCGATCATTCGCGGTTCTTATCCAGCAAGTGGGCGAGGCGCTGACGCTCCTCGTCGGAAAGCACGTCGGCGTCTTCGCGGCCGGAGCGGCGCCGGCGCACGACAATCACACCAATCAACACCGCGCCGCCTAGCAGCAGGCCGGCAGGACCGAACCAGAGCAGCCACGTGTGGCCATTGAGCTCGGGTTTGTAGCGCACGAACTCGCCGTAACGATCGACCATGAAATCGATGATCTGCTGATTGCTCTGGCCTTCGCCGAGCATGCGGTAGATCTCTTTGCGCAGGTCGGCGGCGATGGGCGCGTTGGAATCGGCGATGTCCTGATTCTGGCATTTCGGGCAGCGCAGCTCGCGGGTCAGCTCAGAGTAGCGGGCACGCTCGGCGTCGTCCTTGAAGGTGTAGGCATCAATCGCCGCCTGAGCCACACCTGCAAAGCCCAATGCCAATACCGCAGCAGCCGCCAGCCGCCGCACTCCCTTCAGCAGCAAGCCAGCAGACACACCCCCAATCCCCTGTGGGAGCGAGCTTGCTCGCGAAGAGGTCCTAACATTCAACACATCTCCATGGGCTGAACTTAAGCCTTCGCGAGCAAGGTGGATCGCCACCCCGGTCGCTCCCACAAAAGCTCCATCGCCGTCAGCAGGCACACCGCGCAAACCCTGTGGGAGCGAGCTTGCTCGCGAAGAGGCCCTTAAAGCCGCTACATCTCCTGCGCCTGAACCTACGCATTCGCGAGCAAGCTCGGCTCCCACATGGACGTCATCGTCGGGGGAAATGGAGTCTGGCATAACAGCCTTGTCATCAAGCAAGGTCATTGCTTACCCTCATCAACCAACCCCTGATACTGGCCCGCCAGCTTCTCGCGCCACACGGTCTCGTCAATCACGCCCACATGCTTGTAGCGAATGACGCCCTTGGCATCGATCAAAAAAGTCTCCGGCGCGCCATACACACCCAGGTTCAAACCCAGGCTGCCGGCTTCATCATTGATGTTCAGCTGATACGGATCGTGAAAATCCTTGAGCCACTTCTGCGCATCGGCATTCACATCCTTGTAATTGACCCCATAAATCACCACGCCCTGCTGCGCGAGTTTTGTCAGCACCGGGTGCTCGTCGCGGCAGGCCACGCACCAGGTGCCCCAGACATTGACCAGCGCCGGTTTGCCCAGCAAGTCGGCGCGGGTCAGCGGCTTGCCGTCCTGCACCGCAGGCAAGCTGAATTCAGGGAATGGCTTGCCGATCAGCGCCGACGGCAATTCCGACGGATCCAGGTACAAGCCGCGGTACAGCAACCCCGCCATGCCAAGAAACAGCACCAGCGGCAGCAGCAACATCCAGCGCTTCATACCGCCGCTCCCGTCATGCCCAGTGCGTCCCGCACTTTCGCGCGGACTTTGACGCGATAACGTTTGTCCAGCGCCGCCAGCAACCCGCCCAAGGCGGTGATCAGGCCGCCGAACCAGATCCAGCGCACGAACGGCTTGACGTGCACGCGCACCGCCCACGCGCCGTTCTCCAGCGGTTCGCCCAGCGCCACGTACAGATCGCGAGTGAAACCGGCGTCGATGCCGGCCTCGGTCATCATCGAACGCTGCACGGTGTACAGGCGCTTTTCCGGGTGCAGCACAGTGATTTCCTGGCCGTCCTCCAGCACGCGAAGGGTGCCGCGATCAGAGGTGAAGTTCGGGCCCTGGTAATGCTGGGCGCCCTCGAACACGAACATATAGCCGCCCAGCTCCACCGATTCTCCGGGTGCCATGCGCAGGTCACGTTCGGCGCTGTTCTGGCTGGACAGCACCACGCCCAGGGCCAGCACCGCGATGCCGAGGTGCGCCACTTGCATGCCCCAGTAACTGCGGGTCAGCGAGCGCATCCCTCTGAGCAGGCCTTTGTGCCGCGTCTTGTCGAACAGGTCGCGCACCCCGGCCAGCAACACCCAGGCCGCGAGCAGGCAGGTGGCAAGCACCGCCCAGTGGAAGTCGGCCATGGCAAAACCGGCGATCACTGCCAGAACCGCGCTGCCGACCAATACCGGCGCGAGCATGCTCAGCAGCCACTTGACCGGCGTGTCCTTCCAGCGCACCAGCACGCCCACGGCCATGACGGCCATGAGCAAGCCCATCAGTGGCACGAACAGCGCATTGAAATACGGCGGGCCGACGGACATCTTCGCCCCGCTCAACGCATCCAGCACCAGCGGGTACAGCGTGCCGAGCAGAATCATCGACGCCGCCACCACCAGCACCAGGTTATTGCCCAGCAGCAAGGTTTCCCGCGACCACAGGCCGAAGCCGACATGGCTTTTCACCACCGGCGCGCGGATGGCGAACAGGGTCAGTGAGCCGCCGACCACCATCAACAGGAAGATCAGGATGAACACGCCACGGGCCGGGTCGGAAGCGAAGGCATGCACCGAGGTCAGCACGCCCGAACGAACGAGGAAGGTGCCGAGCAGGCTCAGTGAAAACGCCGCGATGGCCAGCAGCACGGTCCAGCTCTTGAACACGCCGCGCTTTTCGGTGACCGCGAGGGAGTGGATCAGCGCCGTGCCCACCAGCCACGGCATGAATGAGGCGTTTTCCACCGGATCCCAGAACCACCAGCCGCCCCAGCCGAGCTCGTAATAGGCCCACCACGAACCGAGGGTGATGCCGATGCCGAGGAAGGCCCACGCCACGATGGTCCAGGGCCGCGACCAGCGCGCCCACGCCGCATCAAGGCGACCGCCGAGCAAGGCGGCGATGGCAAAGGCGAATGCCACGGAAAAACCGACGTAACCCATGTACAGCATCGGCGGGTGGACGATCAGGCCGATGTCCTGCAGCAACGGATTGAGGTCGCGCCCGTCCTGGGGAATCTGCGGCAGGATGCGGCTGAACGGGTTGGAGGTGAGGATCAGAAACAACAGAAAGCCGATGCTGATCATGCCCATCACCGCCAACACGCGGGCGAGCATGACCTGGGGCAACTGCCGGGAAAAGATCGACACGGCGAAGGTCCAGCCGCCGAGGATCAGCGCCCAGAGCAGCAACGAGCCTTCGTGTGCGCCCCAGACGGCGCTGAATTTGTAGTACCACGGCAGCGCGCTGTTGGAGTTTTCGGCGACGTAGGCCACGGAAAAGTCGTCGACCATGAACGAATGGGTCAGGCAGCCGAAGGCAAACACCAGAAAGGCAAACTGCCCCCCCGCGGCGGGCTGGGCGAGGCTCATCCACAGACGGTCGCCGCGCCAGGCGCCCAGCAGCGGCACGATGGCCTGCACAAGGGCGAAGCACAGGGCCAAAATCATGGCCAGATGGCCGAGTTCGGGAATCATCGTTTACCCCTGTTTGTCCGGGAGAGCGGCGGGCGTGGCGGCGGGCGCGGGCTGGCCGCTGTCTTTCAGCGCTTTCGCGACTTCCGGCGGCATGTATTTTTCGTCGTGTTTGGCCAGCACTTCATCGGCAACGACCACGCCGTCGCCATTGAGCTTGCCGAGGGCGACGATGCCCTGACCTTCGCGGAACAGGTCCGGCAGGATGCCGCGATAGGTGATGGGCACCGACTTGTTGAAATCGGTGACGGCAAAGGTGACGTCCAGGGAATCCGACGAGCGCTGCAGAGAGCCCTGAACGACCATGCCACCGGCGCGAATCCGTGTGTCACGGGGCGCTTCGCCGCTGGCGATCTGGGTCGGGGTGTAGAACAGGTTGATATTTTCCTTCAGCGCGCTGAGTGCAAGGCTGACCGCAATGCCGACCCCGGCGAGAATCGCCACGATGATCAACAGGCGCTTTTTTCGCAGCGGATTCACGTGATGCTCTCCCGGCGCAGACGACGCGCCTCTTGTTGCAGGTAACGCCGACGCGCGACAACCGGTGCCAGGACGTTGATCGCCAGCACGGTGAAACAGATGCCATAGGCCGACCAGACGTAAAGCCCGTGCTTGCCCATGGCGAGAAAATCGCTGAAAGACTCGAAGCTCATCGTTCGGCTCCGTTGCTCGGAGGCGCTGGGTGGCCAAGGTGCTTCATCAATATCTCCTTGACCCAACCGGCCCGGGCCTCGCGCTTGAGCACTTCCAGACGCATGCGCAGCAGCAGCACCGCCCCGAAAAAGCAGTAAAACCCGAGCACGGTGAACAGCAGCGGCAACCACATTTCAGCGGGCATGGCCGGCTTTTCGGTCAAGCTG
This sequence comes from Pseudomonas sp. HP_12, assembly GCF_055283955.1. NCBI lineage: Bacteria > Pseudomonadati > Pseudomonadota > Gammaproteobacteria > Pseudomonadales > Pseudomonadaceae > Pseudomonas > Pseudomonas sp. HP_12. The sequence continues at coordinate 19,840 of NZ_JBTOQG010000005.1, read as the reverse complement.
AAGGTCGCGCCCTGGTGCAAGGTGCTCCACCATTCCACCGAATACTTGATGATCGGGATGTTGATCACGCCGACGATGGCCAGCACGGCGCAGGCCCTGGCGGCGCTGTCGCGGTTGGTGATGGCGTTGCCCAGCGCGATCAGGCCGAAATACAGAAACAGCAAAATAAGCATCGACGTCAGCCGCGCATCCCAGACCCACCACGAGCCCCATGTCGGCTTGCCCCAGATCGCGCCGGTGACCAGCGCCAGGGCGGTCATCCACGCACCGATGGGCGCTGCGCATTGCAGGGCGACATCGGCCATCTTCATCTTCCAGACCAGCCCGACCACCCCGCACACGGCCATCATCACGTAGCAGGACTGGGCCAGCATCGCCGCCGGCACGTGGATATAAATGATGCGAAAGCTGTTGCCTTGCTGGTAGTCGGGCGGCGCGAACGCCAGGCCCCAGACCACGCCGATGCCGATCAACAGGGCCGCAGCGATGCTCAGCCACGGCAGCAGACGACCGCTGATGCCGTAAAACCATTTGGGCGAACCGAGTTTGTGGAACCAGGCCCAACTCATGCCGCCTTTAGCCTTGGCGCTTGTGTTCATCTCGCTGCCTTTTCATCACGGTGCTTTTCATCACGGTGCGTGTTATCACAGTGCGTCTCAGCCAGAGGCGCTGTCAGGGCAAGGCGCTTCTTATGGCTGAAGCGTCCGGGACCTGCCGACGGAAAAACTGTCCGCTCGGTCAGGGTGCGATTATTCGCCAACGCTGATCTTCAAACCAGCGGCAATTGCAAAGGGCGTCAGGGTTACCGCCAGTGCGGTCAGGCTGCCAAGCCAAAGCAGATAACCGGTCGCGGGCATGCCCTCAAGTGCAGCCTGCAGGGCGCCGCTACCGAGAATCAGCACCGGGATGTACAGCGGCAGAATCAACAACGCCAGCAGCAAACCGCCGCGCTTGAGCCCTACGGTCAAGGCCGCACCCACCGCGCCGAGCAGGCTCAGCACCGGCGTGCCCAGCAGCAGCGACAGCAGCAACACCGGCAAACACGCAGTGGGCAGGCCCAGCATCAGCGCCAGCAGCGGCGACAGCAACACCAGCGCCAGCCCGGAAAACGCCCAGTGCGCCAGCACTTTGGCCAGCACCAGCAGCTCCAGCGGCTGCGACGACAGCACCCACTGTTCGAGGGAGCCGTCTTCGAAATCGCTGCGGAACAGGCCGTCCAGCGACAGCAACACGGACAGCAGCGCCGCCACCCACACCAACCCTGGCGACAGGCGCTGCAGCAGTTGCGTGTCAGGGCCGACGGCCAGGGGAAACAGCGCGATGACGATTGCGAAGAACACCAGCGGGTTAAGCAGCTCGGCCGGGCGCCGAAACAGCAGGCGCGCTTCCCGGGCGATCAGCAGGGTAAACACCTGACTCATGCCGCCCACTGCCCCAGGTCTAGATCGCGATAACCTGCGGGTGTGCGGCTCAGCGTGTGGTGCGTGGTCAGCACCACGGCGCCGCCGTTTTCACAGTGAGCCGTTAGGTGCGCTTCGAGTTGCGCGACGCCCTGTTTGTCCAGCGCGGTGAAGGGTTCGTCGAGCATCCACAGGCCGGGGCCGGGCAAATACAGGCGGGCCAGTGCGACGCGGCGGCGCTGGCCGGCCGACAGGGTGTGACACGGCACGTCTTCAAAGCCGCGCAGGCCGACCGCTTCGAGGGCGCGCCAGATGTCGGCGGCGTCCACGGGCGTGTGAAGCGCGCAGAGCCAGGCGAGGTTTTCCAGGGGGGTGAGTAAATCTTTGATGCCGGCAGCGTGGCCGATCCACAGCAGGTGGCGAGTCAGTTCAGCGCGTTGACTGGCGAGGGGTTTGCCGTCCAGCAGCACGCTGCCGGCGGTGGGCTGCATCAGCCCGCACAACAGGCGCAGCAGGCTGGTCTTGCCGCTGCCGTTGGGGCCGCTGATCTGCACCATATCACCCGCGCTCAACCGCAATTCGAGATGCTCGAACAGCAGGCGCCAGTCACGCTCGCAAGTCAGCGCCACGGCTTCAAGAACGGGGATCGGCATGGGGACCTTCTTTTCGGTGGCAGCGGCACGGCGGTTCAAGTCGGGATCATGACGGCCGTTATACTGATGCAGCTTAACGGTGGACCGCCGACGCAGTCGGTGCCGGATTATACATACCCGGCCCCGCCACTCAGAGCGCAAATTTACCGAGTCGGGATCTGATGACAGGCGATATACCCAATCTTTCTCCAGTAGCAGCGGCCACGGCCTTGCTGCGCGCAGGCTTACCGGCGGGCGAAGTGCTCAAGCTGATGGAGCCGCGCGAAGGGCTGTTGACCTCGGGTCAGGTGGCCAGCGCTGAAGTGGTGAGTCTCAAGCAACTGGGGCAGGACTTTCAGCTGTTGCTCAAACTGACCATGGACAACGGCCGGCAAACCACCCTGCCCGTCAGCAGTTCGCTGCCGCTGACGCCCGGCACCAGCGTCAACGTCGCCCAGGGATCTGCCGACACCCTGACCATCAGCGTGCTGGACCTGCAGAAAGCCGTCACCAACAGCCTCACCAGCATCGACACGCGGCAACTGCCCGCTGGCACGCTGCTGCAAGGCAAAGTGCTGACCACTCAGGTCGCCGCGCAAAATGTCGCGCAGCTGGCGGGGCAATCCCTCGGGCAATCCTCAGCCAGCGCGCAGCCAGCCAATTACCGTTCCATCGTCATCCTGCTCAACACGGCCCTGGCCGGCACCAGCCTGACCGTCGACAGCCCGCAGCCGCTGCGGGTCGGCAGTCTGCTCAGCGCCCAGGTGCAGAACAGTCAGGCGCTGAATTTCGTCGCCCTGCCCAATCGTCTGGACGAACTGGCCCTGGCGCAGCAGCTGTCGACCCAGCAAAGCCGTCAGGGCTCGCTGCAGGGCCTGATCACGGCGTTGCAAAACATGCCGCCGCCGGCTGCCGATGGCGACGATCTTTCGCCTTCGCTGCGGGCCAGCATCGAGCAACTGCTGGCCGATCTGCCGGATATTCCGCAGATGAGCACCGCCAAGGGCGTCGCCCAGGCGCTGAATGCCAGCGGGCTGTTCATGGAGTCACGCTTGCTCGCCGGACAGAACCCGACGCTGGTGCCGGACATGAAAGCCAACCTGCTGCGGCTGGTCACACAACTCCTGCCGGGGCTGCCGGGCAACGTCAGTTATGACGCTGCTGCCGCCGGCAATACCCTGGCGCGGGCCATGCCCAGCGTGTTGCGCAGCGCCTTCGGCACCCTGGGGCTGGTGGCGCCGCCGAGCGATACGATCAACTTTCCATTACCACCGCGCACCCTCGGCCATCCGGAGAGCAAGGACGATCTGGAGATGCTGTTGAAACTGGCGGCAGGGGCGATTTCGCGCCTGCAGAGCCATCAACTGGGCGGCCTGGAGCAGACCCGCACCAATGCCGACGGCACCCAGGTGACCACGTGGCAGCTGGAGATTCCGATGCGCAACGCCCACGACATCGTGCCGTTGCAAGTCAAGGTTCAGCGCGAGGAAACGCCTGAGCGCGACGAGCATTCCGACACGCCAGTGCAGGAAGCCAAGGAGCGAGAAAAGCTCTGGCGAGTCGAGCTGGCGTTTGATCTGGAACCCCTCGGCCCGTTGCAGGTGCAGGCGCAACTGATTGCCGGCAGCATCGCCAGCCAGTTGTGGGCGGAACGTGAAGGCAGCGCCGAGTTGATTTCCAGCGAGCTGGATAATCTGCGTGCGCGGTTGGTGGCGTGCGGCCTGAACGTCAAGGAACTGGAGTGCAACCGAGGCGTGCCGCCCCAGGGCCCACGGACCGTGCTCGAACAACGCTGGATCGACGAGAACGCCTGATGAGCAAACCCGAACAGACCCCGCGTCAGGCCATTGCCCTGAGCTACGACGGCCACCAGGCCCCGACGCTGACGGCCAAGGGCGATGACAGCCTGGCGGAAGCCATTCTGGCGATCGCCCGGGAGTACAAGGTTCCGATCTACGAAAACGCCGAACTGGTAAAAATGCTCGCCCGTCTCGAACTGGGCGACAGCATCCCCCAGGAGCTGTACCTGACCATCGCCGAAATCATCGCGTTTGCCTGGCACCTGAAAGGCAAGTTTCCGGTGGGCTTCGACCCGAATGCCGGGCCGGTGGAGCGGGATATCACGCCGCGTTGAGGTAGGCATGGCGCCTGAACGGACGCCTTCCCGAGCAAGGTGGAGCGCCACCCCGGTCGCTCCCACGGGAGGGTGATTCGGCTCGGGATTTGCGGTTGTTGCAGGACCTGTGGGAGTGAGCTTGCTCACGAAGAGGCCGGGACATTCAGCCACTTTCTCGGGGGCTGAAAGTAAGCCTTCGCGAGCAAGCTCGACTCCCACGGGAGGGTGATTCGGCTCGGAATTTCCGGTTGTTGCAGGACCTGTTGGAGTGACCGGGGTGGCGCTCCACCTTGCTCTCGAAGAAGCCGGTACATCCGCTGAAAATCCAGCGGTTGAAAGCCCCTGTTCGCGAGCAAGCTCACTCCTACCGTTCCTTTATCGGCAGATAATTCCGCGGTGTCGTCATGGTGGGTGAGATTGAGCGTGCACGCGAGCAGCGACGACAGCCCCCTCACCTACCGATTATGACCATGCACCTTGGTCATCAACTGCGCTTCGGCCTGGGTCAGGCCGCAGGACTGGGTGAGTTCGTCGATGCTGGCGCCCATGCCGACCAGGCGGGCGGCCTGGGCGAAGGACAGGGTCGAGGGATCGCGCTGCTCGAGAGCAGTGATCTTGTCCGGCAACAGCGCGATGATGGAACGCAACTCGTGCAGTTCCTCGCCCATTCTCACCGTTCCGCTCTGGTAATTTTCCAGGCGCCGGGCCAGCTCGCGGATGCGCTGGTCACGCAGCGAATCCGCCTCCAGCTGCTGCGTGGCCAGGGTGCGCAGGCGCTTGGTGTGGGCCATGAACATCACGACGCTCACGACCCACAACACCGCCAGAAAAATAACCGCCACATCGAGAATCAATCAGATGTTCTCCAGCTCGGACCACTCTTCCTCGGACATCATTTTGTCCAGTTCCACAAGGATTAGCAGTTCGCCGTTCTTGTTGCAGACGCCCTGGATGAACTTGGCGGATTCGTCGTTGCCCACGTTCGGCGCGGTTTCGACTTCCGACTGACGCAGGTAAACCACTTCAGCCACGCTATCGACCAGGATCCCGACCACTTGCTTGTCGGCCTCGATGATCACGATACGCGTGTTGTCGCTGACTTCAACCGGCGGCAGACCAAAGCGCTGACGGGTGTCGATGACAGTGACGACGTTACCGCGCAGGTTGATGATCCCCAGCACGTAGCTTGGCGCGCCCGGGACCGGAGCGATCTCGGTGTAGCGCAGCACTTCCTGAACCTGCATCACGTTGATGCCATACGACTCGTTGTCCAGGCGGAAGGTGACCCATTGCAGAATCGGATCTTCGGAACCCTGTGCTGACGACTTCTTCATACCCCTAACCCCTTGCGTGTTGTGCCGTGCGGTCGACGTTTCGTACGCCGGCCTGTGTTGATCTGATGATGTTTTATTGATGCGTCTTCATCTGCTTGACCGCGCCACTGGCAATCAGCTCGGCCAGCTCGGAAACGTCCAGCAGCGCACACATGTGCTCGATCACCGTCCCGGCAAGCCAGGGTCGCTGACCACGATGGGTGCGCCATTTGATTTCATTGGGGTCCAGGCGCAACGAGCGGCTGACCTGATGCACCGCCAGCCCCCATTCATAGCCCTGAACCGAAATAACGTATTGCAGGCCCTGACGGAAATCGTCGCGGTACCGGTCCGGCATGATCCAGCGCGCCGTGTCGAGCACCTTCAGGTTGCCCGCCTGGCTCGGCAGAATCCCGAGAAACCAGTCCGGCTGACCGAACAGCGGCGTCAAGTCATGACCCGCCAGCGGATAAATCGAACCCAGGCACACCAGCGGCACCGCGAGGGTCAGACCGGCGACGTCGAACAACAGACATTCGAACGGCTCGGCCGCCCAGGCCGGGCGTTCATCGCCAGTGGGCGGCGGCGTCGGTGTGCGCTGGGCAGACAGATGCACGTCAACCACCGGCTCGACCAGCGCCGTTGGCGGTTCTTCCACCACCAGAGCCTCAACCACAGGCGCTTCAACGACCGGCTCGATCACCGGCACGATGGCGGGCGGCAGAATCACCGGTGGCATATCGACCGGACGTTCCATAACCCGCGCGGCGGCCGGTTCAGGCTGAGCCGTATAGGCGAGCGAGACCGGCGCAGGCCGGCTCACGGGAGCAGGCTGCGACGCCGGCAACGCAGGGGGCAGCGCAGCAGCCACCGCTGCGGCAACGGCAGAACGCATGCGTGCGTCGTGGGCCTGCTCTTCGAGAACGGCCGCTTGAAATTCATCGACGGACTCGACGACCTCCAGCTCCTCGGTCGCGTCATGCAGCAACGCGTCCAGGTAGTTCTGCAGCGCCAGTTGTGGTCGTGAAGCGATGTCCAGGGGGCGGTTCATACGGGAGCCCGAAAAGTAGTGATGCGATTGCCGCCTGATACAGCTATCGGCTGCATAGCCGATGGACTTGAGCGTGCAGGCGCGCCGCTCGGCAAATAATGATCAGCGGACACTAGGCGACCTGCCCGACAAGCTGTTCGGTGAGCATGTGCTTGAGCAACGCGCGGTAAGCCAGCACGCCACGGCTCTTGTTGTCGAACTGCGAGGGGGTCACACCGGCGCGGCTGGCGTCCCGCAACCGGGTGTCCACCGGAATGAACGCATTCCAGACGTGCTCCGGGTAACTGTCGCGCAGCAGCTTGAGGGTGCTCATCGACGCCTGGGTGCGACGGTCGAACAGCGTCGGCACGATGGTGTACGGCAGCGGCACCTTGCGCGAGCGGTTGATCATCGCCAGCGTGTTGACCATGCGCTCCAGGCCCTTCACCGCGAGGAATTCGGTCTGCACCGGGATCGCCAGTTGCTGGCTGGCCGCCAGCGCGTTGACCATCAACACGCCGAGCAACGGCGGGCTGTCGATGATCGCGTAATCAAAGTCCTGCCACAGCTGCGCCAGACTCCTGGCAATCACCAGCCCCAGCCCGCTCTGCCCCGGCGACTGGCGCTCAAGGGTGGCCAGCGCGGTGCTCGACGGCAGCAGGGAAATGCGTTTGTCACTGGTGGGCAGCAGCAGTTGGCCCGGCAAACCGTCCGGCACCACGCCCTTGTTGAGGAACAGGTCGAAGCTGCTGTGCTCCAGCGTATCGGGATCTTGCCCGAAATAGCTGGTCATCGAGCCGTGGGGATCGAGGTCCACCACGACCACGCGCTTGCCCGCCTCTGCCAGCAAGCCGGCTAAAGCGATGGAGGTGGTGGTCTTGCCGACCCCGCCTTTCTGATTGGCTACTGCCCAGACTCTCATGTACTCGTTTTCCCCCCGACCAAAGCGACGACCGGGTTTAAGGGGCAGATGACGAAGATTTGACGCCTTGCGGCGGCTTGGCCGGGACCGGTGCAGTTTGTGTGCCAGCACGACGCAGCGCCGCATCGGGTTTTGCGTTGGCCGTAGTGCCCGAGCCGGTGAGGCTGCGGCGCACGTCCAGGTTGCGCGAGATCACCAGCACCACGCGGCGGTTGCGCGCGCGGCCATCGGCGGTGGCATTCGAGGTCAGCGGCTGGAACTCGCCGTAGCCGACCGAGGCCAGCCGCGCCGGGTTGATCCCGTCCATGGCCAGCATGCGCACGATGCTCGACGAGCGCGCCGACGACAGCTCCCAGTTGGTTGGGAACTGCCCGGTGTTGATCGGCTGGTTGTCGGTGAAGCCTTCGACGTGTACGGGGTTGTCGAACGGCTTGATGATCTTCGCAACCTTGTCGATCAGGTCAAACGCCTGGTTGCTCGGCATCGCGTCGCCGCTGCCGAACAGCAGGCTGGAATTGAGTTCGATCTCGATCCACAGCTCATTGCCGCGCACAGTCATCTGTTTGGAAGCGATCAGGTCGCCGAACGCCGCGTTGACGTCATCGGCAATGGATTTGAGCGGGTCGTCTGCAGCCTGGCCCAGCGCGGCGTCGGTCTGCTCGCTGTCCTGAACCAGCGGATCGGCGGGTCGCACGGTCTGCGGCTTCTGCTCGCCGATGGGGATCGGTTTGACGCTGCGCTCGGGCTCGTTGAACACCCCGACCAGCGCCTCGGACAGCACTTTGTATTTGCCTTCGTTCAGCGACGAGATGGAATACATGACCACGAAGAAAGCGAACAGCAAGGTGATGAAGTCCGCGTAGGACACCAGCCAGCGTTCGTGGTTTTCATGCTCTTCCTGGCGACGTCGGCGGGCCATCAGTCCATCACTCCATGAAGCCTTGCAGCTTCAGTTCGATCGAGCGCGGGTTCTCGCCTTCGGCAATCGATAGCAGGCCTTCGAGGAGCATCTCCCGGTAGCGCGATTGGCGGATCGCCACGGCCTTGAGCTTGTTGGCCACCGGCAGAAGAATCAGGTTGGCAGAGGCAACGCCATAAATGGTCGCGACGAACGCCACGGCGATGCCGCTGCCCAGTTGATTGGGATCGGCCAGGTTGCCCATCACATGGATCAGGCCCATGACGGCACCGATGATGCCGACCGTTGGCGCGTAACCGCCCATGCTTTCGTAGACCTTTGCGGCCTGAATGTCGCGGCTTTCCTGGGTGATGAAATCCACTTCCAGAATGCCGCGAATGGCCGCCGGTTCAGCGCCGTCGACCAGCAGCTGAAGGCCTTTGCGCGAATAGGCATCGGGCTCCGAATCCGCCACGGCTTCGAGGCCGAGCAAGCCCTCTTTGCGCGCGGTGAGGCTCCAGGACACGACGCGATCAATGCCGCCGGCCAGATCAATGCGTGGTGGAAACAGAATCCAGATGAAGATCTGCATCGCCCGCTTGAACGCGCTCATGGGCGTCTGCAGCAGGCAGGCCGCCAGCGTACCACCGAGCACGATCAGCGCGGCCGGGCCGTTGAGCAAGGCGCCCAGGTGCCCGCCTTCGAGGAAGTTGCCGCCGATGATCGCGACGAACGCCAGAATGATCCCTATGAGCGTCAAGACATCCATCAGCTGCAGGCCTCCACCAGGTGGCGCCCGATGTCGTCGAGGCTGTAAATGGCGTCGGCCAGTTCGGCTTTGACGATCGCCATGGGCATGCCGTAGATCACGCAGCTGGCTTCGTCCTGAGCCCAGATCTGGCTGCCGCTCTGCTTGAGCAGACGCGCGCCTTCACGGCCGTCGGCGCCCATCCCGGTGAGGACGACCGCGAGGACTTTGTCGCTGTAGGATTTTGCCGCCGAGCCAAAGGTGATGTCGACGCAGGGCTTGTAGTTCAGGCGTTCATCGCCCGGCAGGATTTTAACCGCGCCGCGACCATCGACCATCATCTGTTTGCCGCCCGGGGCCAGCAGTGCCAGACCGGGGCGCAGGATGTCACCGTCCTCGGCTTCCTTGACGCTGATGCGGCACAGCTTGTCGAGGCGCTCGGCGAAGGCTTTGGTGAACGCGGCCGGCATGTGCTGGATCAGCACGATGGGCGCCGGAAAGTTGGCCGGCAGTTGGGTCAGTACGCGCTGCAAGGCCACCGGACCGCCGGTAGACGTGCCGATCGCCACCAGTTTGTAGGCTTTGCGCTTGGGCGCAGCCGACGTCGGCGCGTGGTGATGGGACGCCGCTGCAGGCTGCTGCGACGCCGGCGCGGCTGAACGCGCAGGCGCAGGGGCTGGCGCCGGACGCGATGGTCGCGCTTCGGCAGCCGTGCTGCGCGGTGCAGCGGGCGCAGCAGACGGCGCGGGCGCCGAGGTGGCAGAAGGCGTGCTGCCGTAACCGCTGAAACGACGATTGCTGCGCGAGATGCTGTGCACTTTCTCGCATAACATCTGTTTGACCTTCTCGGGGTTGCGCGAGATGTCTTCGAAATTCTTGGGCAGGAAATCCACCGCCCCGGCGTCCAGCGCATCGAGTGTGACTCGGGCGCCTTCGTGGGTCAGGGAGGAGAACATCAACACCGGGGTCGGGCAACGCTGCATGATGTGACGGACCGCGGTAATGCCATCCATCATCGGCATTTCGTAGTCCATGGTGATCACGTCGGGCTTGAGGGCCAGGGCTTGGTCAATGGCTTCCTTGCCATCGGTGGCGGTACCGACCACCTGGATCGTGGGATCCGAAGAGAGAATTTCCGAGACACGACGTCGGAAAAAACCCGAATCGTCCACGACGAGAACCTTGACTGCCATAAACACTCCAAAGAGCGCGCGTCACCCTGAGGGGCCGCACGCCCTGAATCACGTAGCTTGGGTCACATTGGCAAAACGAGACAGGCCAGTGGGACCGGTTTTCGCGCTTAAAACGAGACCGGGTCTGTTTGTAGGACCGGCTTTAGCCGGGAAGGCGTCGAGTGTCACACCGAAAATCCACAGTGTTTTCGCCGCCCTATTCCCGGCTGAAGCCGGTCCCACCAAAAATCGAAAGCCGCCCTACCGAAGCCGATCCTGCTTAACCAATCCGTCGGGCCGCATAGCGCTTGAGCATGCTCGGGACATCGAGAATCAGTGCGATACGGCCGTCACCGGTGATGGTCGCGCCCGACATGCCTGGCGTGCCTTGCAGCATTTTGCCCAGCGGCTTGATCACCACTTCTTCCTGGCCGACCAACTGATCCACCACGAATCCGATGCGTTGCGTGCCTACCGACAGAATCACCACGTGGCCTTCGCGCTGCTCCTCGTGAGCCGCCGAGCTGATCAGCCAGCGCTTGAGGTAGAACAACGGCAGCGCCTTGTCGCGCACGATCACCACTTCCTGACCGTCGACGACGTTGGTGGTCGACAGGTCCAGGTGGAAGATCTCGTTGACGTTGACCAGCGGGAACGCGAAGGCCTGGTTGCCCAGCATGACCATCAGCGTCGGCATGATCGCCAGGGTCAGCGGCACCTTGATGATGATCTTCGAGCCCAGGCCTTTGGTGGAATTGATGCTGATAGAGCCGTTGAGCTGGGCGATCTTGGTTTTCACCACGTCCATGCCCACGCCACGCCCGGACACATCGGAAATCTCGGTCTTGGTCGAGAAGCCCGGCGCGAAGATCAGGTTGTAGCAGTCGGTGTCGCTGAGGCGATCCGCTGCATCCTTGTCCATCACGCCACGCTTGACCGCGATGGCACGCAGGACCGCAGGGTCCATGCCTTTGCCGTCATCGGAAATCGACAGCAGGATGTGATCGCCTTCCTGTTCGGCGGCCAGAATCACACGACCGTTCCGGGACTTGCCCGACGCCTCGCGCTCTTCCGGCGACTCGATACCGTGATCGACCGCGTTACGCACCAAGTGGACGAGCGGGTCGGCCAGGGCCTCGACGAGGTTCTTGTCCAGGTCGGTTTCTTCACCCACCAGTTCAAGGCTGATTTCTTTCTTCAACTGACGCGCCAGATCGCGAACCAGTCGCGGGAAGCGACCGAACACTTTCTTGATCGGCTGCATGCGGGTCTTCATGACCGCGGTCTGCAGGTCAGCGGTGACCACGTCCAGGTTGGACACGGCCTTGGACATGGCTTCATCGGCGCTGTTGGCACCCAGGCGGACCAGGCGGTTACGCACCAGCACCAGTTCGCCGACCATGTTCATGATTTCATCCAGCCGCGCGGTGTCGACGCGCACGGTGGTTTCCGCTTCAGACGGCGGTTTTTCGCTAGGCGCCGGAGCAGCAGCGCGAGCTGGTGCCGGTGCAGCAGCCGGTGCAGCTTTGGCCGGCGCTGCAGCAGCAGGCGTCGCTTTGGCCGGTTCGGCTTTGGCGGGCTCGGGCTTCTTGGTCGGTGCCGCTGCGGCCGGCGCTGCAGCTGCACCGGCAGCCACGGCAGGTTCGAACTTGCCTTTGCCGTGCAACTGATCCAGCAGGTCTTCGAATTCGTTGTCGGTGATCTCGTCCGACGCAGCGGCTTTCGACGCAGCGGAGGGCGCAACCGGAGCGGCAGGTGCAGCGGCAGCAGGTGCCGCAGCGCCAGGAGCCGCAGCGCCGACGGCGTCCGGCGAGAACGAGCCTTTGCCGTGCAACTGATCCAGCAGCGACTCGAATTCGTCGTCAGTGATTTCGTCACTGGCCGGTGCGGCAGACGGCGTCACAGCCGCTGGCGGTTGCACCGCATCAACGGCGAACTGGCCTTTGCCATGCAGCTGATCGAGGAGTGATTCGAATTCGGCGTCAGTGATTTCATCGCTGGCCGCAGTGCCAGCCGGCGCAGCGGGAGCCGCTGCCGCCGGCGCTGCTGCAACGGGTGCCGGGGCGACAGGCGCAGACGGAGCCGGTGCAGGCGCACCTGCCGCTTGCGCCTTGACGGCGTTCAGCGAATCCAGGAGCTGTTCGAATTCCAGATCGGTAATGTCTTCGGACGGCGCTTCAGCGACCGGCTCTTCAACCACCACCGGTGCCGCAGCGATTTCTTCTGCCGAGGCAGGCTCGGCCAGGCGTGCCAGTGCGGCCAGCAATTCAGGCGTGGCCGGGGTGACGGCAGAGCGCTCGCGCACCTGACCGAACATGCTGTTGACGGTGTCGAGTGCTTCGAGCACCACGTCCATGAGCTCCGAGTCGACGCGACGTTCACCCTTGCGCAGGATGTCGAACACGTTCTCGGCGATGTGACAGCATTCAACCAGCTCGTTGAGCTGGAGGAAGCCGGCGCCCCCTTTTACAGTGTGAAAACCGCGAAAAATTGCATTGAGCAGGTCCGCATCGTCAGGCCGGCTTTCCAGCTCGACCAACTGCTCTGACAACAGCTCGAGAATCTCGCCGGCCTCTACCAGAAAATCCTGAAGGATTTCTTCATCGGCGCCGAAGCTCATTGGGGGGTGCTCCTAAAATTAACCGTCAAACCGATCCGGAGGCTGCACTGACGGCCTGCGCGCATTGCTTTCGTCGAAGCATTGGCGCGCGGGTCCAGCAGCCACTTTCACAGAAAACCTGAAGTCCGAGACAGAATGACCGAATCAGAATCCGAGGCTGGATAGCAGATCGTCAACATCATCCTGTCCGGATACAACGTCTTCACGTTTATCGGCATGAATCTGCGGACCTTCACCCTTGGAGTGAAGTTTTTCTTGTTCTTTTTGCTGACGGAACATTTCCTGGTCGTGCTCGATGCCCGCGAAGCGGTCCACCTGGCTCGCCATGAGCACCAGCTTGAGCAGATTGCGCTCGACTTCCGTGACCAGCGTGGTCACGCGCTTGATCACCTGACCGGTGAGGTCCTGGTAATCCTGAGCCAGCAGAATGTCGTTCAAGTGCGCAGAGACCTCGGTGGTCTCCTTCTCGCTGCGGGTCAGGAACACATCGACGCGGCGGGCCAGATCACGAAACTCTTCGGCGCTGATCTCGCGGCGCATGAAGCGTCCCCAATCGGCGCTCAACGACTTGGCGTCTTCAGTGAGCCCGTGCATCAACGGCGTGCTCAGCTCTACCAGATCCATGGTCCGGTTCGCCGCGTTTTCAGTCAGCCTGACGACGTACGACAGCCGCTCGGTGGCGTCGGTGATCTGGGAGACCTCCTCGGCCTGCGGCATGTTCGGGTCGATCTGGAAGTTGACGATCGCGCTGTGCAGCTCGCGCGTCAGTTTGCCGACTTCCTGATACAGGCCGCGGTCGCGGGTCTGGTTAAGCTCATGGATCAGTTGCACGGCATCGCCGAACTTGCCTTTTTCAAGGCTCGCGACCAGCTCTTGTGCGTGTTTCTTCAGAGTTGACTCAAAGTCACCCATTGTCGAATCTTTGGAATCCATAGCGCCCTCGCAGCGGACATCAGCTATTGACGCGCTCGAATATCTTTTCGATTTTTTCTTTGAGCACTTGCGCGGTGAACGGCTTCACCACGTAGCCGTTCACACCGGCCTGAGCGGCTTCGATGATCTGCTCGCGCTTGGCTTCGGCAGTGACCATCAGCACCGGCAGGCTGCGCAGACGCTCGTCGGCACGCACCTGACGCAACAGGTCGATGCCGGACATGCCCGGCATGTTCCAGTCAGTGACGAGGAAGTCAAAAGCGCCGCTTTGCAGCATCGGCAATGCGGTGAGTCCGTCATCTGCTTCGGCCGTGTTGGTGAACCCAAGGTCACGCAACAGGTTTTTTATGATCCGCCGCATCGTTGAGAAGTCATCAACGATGAGGATTTTCATGTTCTTGTCCAATTCGACCTCCAAGCAGTCTTTAACGCGTTCAGCACCTGAACGCGCGTTCAATCAATACCGGCTGTGCCGAACATCAAGAGGGGGTGGAATCGACCGGAACAAGCGCAGCGAAACCGGATCATCTACGACCCGGTTCGACCGACTCCTGCCGTGTCTCATTTGCTTCCCGCTCACGTCTTGCACAGCCGGTCTTACACGCAACACGCAGGCCTCACGGCCTGCGCCTGATTCACGAACGTGCGCGCCACTCGCCAAGACGACCGCGCAACCGCGCCGCGCATTGACTGTGCAGCTGGCTGACCCGCGACTCGCTGACCCCCAGGACCTCACCGATTTCCTTGAGGTTCAGCTCTTCGTCGTAGTACAGCGACAACACCAGGCGTTCACGTTCGGGCAAGTTGGCAATGGCCTCGGCCAGCGCAGCCTGAAAGCGCTCGTCTTCCAGATCCCGCGACGGTTCGAGGGACTGGCTCGCGCCGTCCTCGTGCAGCCCTTCGTGTTCGCCGTCCTGCAACAGATCGTCGAAGCTGAACAGGCGGCTGCCCAGGGTATCGTTCAAAATCCCGTAGTAATCGTCGAGACTCATTTCAAGTTCGGCAGCAACCTCGTGATCTTTAGCGTCACGGCCGGTTTTTGCTTCGATTGCACGAATCGCGTCACTGACCATGCGCGTGTTGCGGTGGACCGAACGCGGCGCCCAGTCCCCCTTGCGCACTTCGTCGAGCATCGCACCACGGATACGAATACCCGCGTACGTCTCGAAGCTGGCCCCTTTCGTGGAGTCGTATTTGGTCGAGACTTCGAGCAAGCCAATCATGCCCGCCTGGATCAAATCCTCGACCTGCACGCTGGCCGGCAGACGCGCCAGCAAGTGGTAGGCGATTCGTTTGACCAGCGGGGCATAACGCTCGATCAGCTCATACTGGGAGTCTTTGGACGATTTGCTGTACATGCGATAGCCACTTGCTGTCATGAGACGGGCCCTGCGCTGGTTTGATGCACGAGGCGTTCTACGAAAAATTCCAGGTGGCCGCGCGGGTTCGCCGGGAGCGGCCAGGTGTCGACTTTCTGCGCGATGGCCTTGAACGCCAGGGCACATTTGGAACGCGGAAACGCTTCGTACACGGCGCGCTGTTTCTGCACGGCCTTGCGTACGCATTCGTCGTACGGCACGGCGCCCACATACTGCAGGGCCACGTCGAGAAAACGGTCGGTGACTTTGGTCAGCTTGGCGAAGAGGTTGCGCCCTTCCTGCGGGCTCTGGGCCATGTTGGCCAGGACGCGGAAGCGGTTCATGCCGTAATCGCGGTTGAGCAGTTTGATCAGGGCATAGGCGTCGGTGATCGATGTGGGTTCGTCGCACACCACCAGCAGCACTTCCTGGGCCGCGCGGACGAAGCTCACCACCGATTCGCCGATGCCGGCGGCGGTATCGATGACCAGCACATCGAGGTTGTCGCCAATGTCACTGAACGCCTGAATCAGCCCGGCATGCTGCGCCGGGGTCAGGTGGACCATGCTCTGGGTGCCCGATGCCGCCGGCACGATGCGTACACCGCCCGGGCCTTGCAGCAAGACATCGCGCAGCTCGCACCGCCCTTCGATGACATCAGCCAGGGTGCGTTTGGGGGTCAGACCCAACAATACGTCGACGTTGGCCAGACCCAGATCGGCGTCCAGCAGCATGACGCGACGTCCCAGCTCGGCCAGTGCCAGTGAAAGATTCACTGAAACGTTGGTCTTGCCTACGCCACCTTTGCCACCGGTCACCGCGATAACCTGTACGGGATGCATGCTGCCCATGTTAATTGTTTACCTTGTCTTGCTTAGACCTAAGCCACATGTCGGGCTGCACGTTCAGTGTCTGAACAATGCCTGGCAGACCATCGATGCAGGAAAATTCCACTGTCATTTTCTTCACCTAGCCCGCGCGCTTGCCGGTGCTGTGATAAAGATCCGCAAACATATCCGCCATCGCTTCCTCGCTCGGCTCCTCCTGCATCTGCACGCTGACAGCCCGGCTCA
The DNA here is from genome assembly GCF_055283955.1 of Pseudomonas sp. HP_12. Lineage (NCBI taxonomy): Bacteria > Pseudomonadati > Pseudomonadota > Gammaproteobacteria > Pseudomonadales > Pseudomonadaceae > Pseudomonas > Pseudomonas sp. HP_12. The sequence goes on along the minus strand of NZ_JBTOQG010000005.1, from coordinate 3,625 downwards.
CCAATTGGTGCCGACGCGGCAAATGCAGATCATCCGGTATCCGTGGGCCATCGGTGAGATAGGCCACAGGCAGTTCGTGTGTCACGGCCAGGCTGAGCACTTCGCCCAGGCTGGCCGTTTCGTCGAGCTTGGTCAGGATGCACCCGGCCAGGCCGCAACGTTTGTAACTGTGATAAGCCGCTGACAGCACCTGCTTCTGGCTGGTTGTCGCCAGCACCAGGTAGTTGCGCGCCTTGATGCCACGCCCGGCGAGGGTTTCCAGTTGCAGACGCAGGGCCGGATCGCTGGCTTGCAGGCCGGCGGTGTCGATCAACACCACGCGCTTGCGCAACAGCGGCTCCAGCGCCTGTGCCAGGGACTGGCCCGGGTCGACGTGGGTGACCGGTACATTGAGGATCCGGCCCAGGGTTTTCAGTTGCTCCTGAGCGCCAATGCGGAAACTGTCCATGCTCACCAGCGCGATATTTTGCGCGCCGTATTTCAACACATATCGGGCCGCCAGTTTAGCCAGCGTGGTGGTTTTGCCCATGCCGGCAGGACCGACCATGGCAATCACACCGCCCTCTTCCAGTGGCTCGACGTCCGGCGTGGCAATCATGCGGGCCAGATGGGCCAGCAGCATGCGCCAGGTGTGAGCCTGATCGTTGGAGTCCGGGACCATCGCCAGCAAGTCGCGGGACAGCGGGCCGGAAAGGCCAACCCGTTGCAGACGGCGCCACAGATTGGCCTGTTGCGGACGGCCGTCTCGCAGCTGGTTCCAGGCCAGCGAGCCTAGCTGGACTTCCAGCAGTTCGCGCAGGCCGTTCAATTCGGAACGCATCGCTTCGTAGGCGCGGTCGCCAACGCCCGGCTCGGCGTTGCGCTCGGCGCGTTCGGCGGCCACTGCGGCGTGGACGGACGGGCGAAACGGTTCTTCCAGCGTCGGTTCGATCTGCTTGCTGTCATCCATCGCAAGGCCGGCGAACAACTGACGGTTGGCGACAGTGTCCAGCTCGCTGCGGTGGGTCAGCTCAGCCTGAGCAGTGACGATGAGCGACTGAGTCTTGCGCAGCTCGTCTTCGAGTTCGATGTTCGGTACACGCGGGGCCAGCGCAGACAGCTTGTAGTCCAGGGCGGCGGTCAGTTCCACGCCGCCAGCGATCCGCCGGTTGCCGATGATGGCGGCTTCAGCGCCCAGCTCATCGCGAACCAGTTTCATGGCTTGTCGCATATCGGCGGCGAAAAAACGCTTAACTTGCATGACTCACTACCTCAGCCGTTAGGCCCGACAGTCGCTACGATGGTGACTTGCTTATTGTCAGGAATTTCCTGGTAAGCCAAAACATGCATATTCGGTACAGCCAACCGTCCAAAGCGGGACAACATGGCGCGAACCGGACCTGCGACCAACAAAATAACCGGCTGCCCCTGCATCTCCTGACGCTGCGCCGCTTCGATCAACGAGCGCTGAAGTTTCTCAGCCATGCTCGGTTCGAGGAGAACGCCTTCTTCCTGACCCTGACCTGCCTTCTGCAGACTATTTAGCAATATCTGTTCCAACCTTGGCTCAAGGGTGATCACAGGCAGCTCCGGCTCAATGCCGACAATGCTTTGGACGATTGCGCGGGACAATCCGACCCGTACGGCAGCCACCAGCGCGGCAGTATCTTGACTACGCGCAGCGTTGTTGGCGATGGCTTCGGCGATGGAGCGGATATCGCGAACCGGCACCTGTTCGGCAAGCAGCGCCTGCAGCACCTTCAGCAGGGCCGACAGCGACAGCACGCCCGGGACCAGTTCTTCCGCCAGTTTTGGCGATCCCTTGGCCAGCAGGGTCATCAATTGCTGGACTTCCTCGTGGCCGATCAATTCATGAGAGTGCTTGTAGAGAATCTGGTTCAAGTGAGTCGCCACCACGGTGCTGGCGTCCACCACGGTGTAACCGAGGGATTGCGCCTGGGCACGCTGGCTGATTTCGATCCACACGGCCTCCAGGCCAAACGCCGGGTCTTTGGCAGTGATGCCGTTGAGGCTGCCAAACACCTGACCGGGGTTGATCGCCAGTTCGCGGTCCGGGTAGATCTCGGCTTCGGCCAGGGTCACGCCCATCAGGGTCAGGCGATAGGCGCTGGGCGCCAGGTCGAGGTTGTCGCGGATGTGCACGGTAGGCATGAGAAAGCCCAGCTCCTGGGAGAGCTTCTTGCGCACGCCCTTGATACGCGCCAGCAATTGACCACCCTGGTTGCGGTCCACCAGCGGAATCAGGCGGTAGCCGACTTCCAGGCCAATCATGTCGATCGGGGTCACGTCGTCCCAGCCCAGTTCCTTGGATTCCTGCGCGCGGGTCGGCGATGGCAGCAGCTCTTGCTGACGCTTGACCTCTTGCACGGCAGCCAGCTTGACCTGGTTCTCTTTCTTCCACAGCAGGTAGGCGCCGCCGGCAGCCACCAGACCGAGGCTGATGAAGGAGAAGTGCGGCATGCCCGGGACCAGGCCCATGACGATCATGATGCCGGCGGATACGGCGAGCGCCTTGTGGGAGGCAAACATCTGCCGACCGACCAGCTTGCCCATTTCTTCCGAACCGGAAGCACGGGTCACCATGATCGCGGCGGCGGTGGACAGCAGCAGGGATGGCAATTGCGCCACCAAACCGTCACCGATGGTCAGCAGCGCGTAGACCTTGCCGGCGTCGCCGAAGCTCATGCCGTGTTGCAGGATGCCCACCAGCATGCCGCCGATGAGGTTGATGAAGAGGATCAGCAGGCCGGCGATGGCGTCGCCGCGGACGAATTTGCTGGCACCGTCCATGGAGCCGTAGAACTCGGCTTCCTGGGCGACTTCAAGACGACGACGCTTGGCTTCGGGCTGGTCGATGAGGCCGGCGTTGAGGTCGGCGTCGATGGCCATCTGTTTGCCGGGCATGGCGTCGAGGGTGAAGCGCGCGCTCACTTCGGAGATCCGGCCGGCACCTTTGGTGACGACGACGAAGTTGATGATCATGAGGATGGCGAAGACGACGATACCGACGACGTAGTTGCCGCCGATGACGACTTCACCGAACGCCTGGATGACTTTACCGGCGGCGGCGTGGCCGTCCTGGCCGTGGAGCATGACGACGCGGGTGGAGGCGACGTTGAGGGCCAGTCGCAACAGGGTGGCGACGAGGAGGATGGTCGGGAATACGGAGAAGTCGAGGGGCCGCAGGGCATAGATACAGACGAGCAGGACGACGATGGACAGGGCGATGTTGAAGGTGAAGAAGACGTCCAGCAGGAACGGCGGCATGGGCAGCATCATCATGGCGAGCATGACGAGGAGCAGCAGCGGGACGCCAAGTTGTCCACGGCCCAGGCCGATCAATCCGGTTCTGGCATGGGAGATGAGTTGTGAGCGTTCCACCGATGGGCACCTGCGCGTTAAATCAATCTTTTGACGCCGAAGCGTTGTATCGGGGTTATTGCAAGAAGGGGTCCAACATTTGGGATTGGGTGAAAATATCAGAGTGCCAGTATTTAGATTTGTGTTCGTCCGAGGGGGTGTCAGAAATTTTGTGTTCGGGCATAACATGAGTAAGAGGTGCATGTATGCCAACCAAAAAGAAACCTGCGTTACGCGAGCTACCCAAAATCCCTAAAGAGCTGCT